>JAIFLB010000204.1 GCA_020049245.1 Betaproteobacteria bacterium
CGGCGCATCTGCCCATTGCAAGCGCTTTGGCCAGCAGCGGCATCGCCAGCAACCTCGCCAGTGCAGTCCGCCGCCCAAGCAGCAGCACACTTCATCCTTGAAACAGCAGTTGAACCCGACCGAGGGCGGGATGGAGAAGCCGGCTGGCAAGGCGCGACAACGAGTCATGCCGAGGCATGGCGAGGCGGAGCAACGCAGCCAGACGGTTTCTCCACCCCGACAGCGGGCGGGTAGCGTGCTCACCCAATGGGTGAACGTCATCGAAGAGCAAAACATCAGTCAGCATGAGGCCTCACGAGGGTCAAGGAGCGGTCAACTGCTGTTCAAGGTTCAGGGACAACAACGGTGCAATGCTAAGCGTCCTGCTACGGCTTATAAAGTTGAAAAGCCGCCTGCTTGACCAAGTTCGCGTCAATCACTCACTTCAGTGTGTCCGCCTGCATCGTCATGCGCACCAGTTCCGGCACACTGCGTGCCTGCATTTTTTCCATCATGCGCGCCTTGAAGACTTCGACGGTGCGTGGACTGATGCCGAGGTCTTCGGCAATTTCCCGATTCGGCTTGCCGGCGACAACCAGTTGCATGACCTGGTTTTCCCGCTCTGTCAGACGTTCAATCCGGGTCGCGATCTCGGCGACCTGGCTTTGCGTGGCGTATTCGCGCGTATCGCGCTCGATCGCTTCCGCCACCGCCTTCAGCAAATCGGCTTCCTCGTAGGGCTTTTCCAGGAAATCGACGGCGCCGCTCTTGAGCGCGGCACGCGCATGCGCGAGATCGCCGTGACCGGTAAGGAAAACAATCGGCAGACTGCTGCCGCGTTGCAGCAAAGCCTGTTGCAGCGCCAGACCATCCATGCCGCCCATGCGCAGATCGAGCAGCAGGCAACCGCGCCAGTCCGGCCGCCAGGCTTCCAGACAGGCTTCGGCGCTGGCAAAAGGACGCGTCCGGTAGCCGCGAAAATTGAGCAGCAGCGCGAGAGAATCACGCACGGCTTCATCATCATCAACCAGGGTGACGATCGGTTCGTTCATGGGCCTGTAATCGGTAAAGTGAAACAGAAACGGGTCGGCTGGCTACCGACCAGCCAGAGTTCGCCGCCGTGCGCCTGCACCAGGGTGCGGCTGATTGCCAGGCCTAGGCCCATGCCTTCCGGCTTGCTGGTGGCAAACGACTCGAACAGGCGGCCTTGCATCTCGCCGCTGATGCCGCCGCCGTTGTCGCTGACGCAGACCTGGACCATGTTGTGATCGGCGCGCTGTGTGCTGATCTCGATCTCACGCGGTTCCGGGCTGCTGGCCAGGGCTTCGATGGCGTTGGAGAGCAGGTTGTGCAGCACGGTGCCCATTTGCACCCGGTCGGCCTTGACGCTGGGCAGGCTGTCGTCAAACGCCAGCTTGAACAGGATGTTCTGCCGCTCGCCGCGGCGTTTGACATAGGACAGGCTTTCATTGATCAACTCGGCCAGCGTGAAGCTTTCACTGCGCAGCCCGCCACCGCGAAAAAACTCGCGCAAGCGGCGCATCACCTGGCCTGCGCGATTCGCTTCTCGGTCGATCTTCTCCAGCGTTTCGGCCAGCAACGCACCGTGCCGCTCCGGATCGTCGAGCATCGACCGGCTGGCGCGGGCATAGTTGGCGACAGCGGAAAGCGGCTGGTTGAGTTCGTGCGCGATCGCCTGCGCCATTTCTCCCGCCGAGGCCAGACGCATCGCCTGGTTCAACTCCATCTCGCGTTGATGCAGGCGCTCTTCGGCAGCGCGGCGGGCGGTGACGGTCATGCCAAGAAACAGCATCGTCACCGCCAGACCGAGCATCAACATCTGGAATTCGACCACCGTGATGGCGTGCGATCCGCGCCAATCCAGAATCATGTTGATGCCGACGTGGCTTGCCGCCAACGCGATGGTCGCGCCCTGGATGCCATGCCGCATGGCGATCCAGATCATTGGCAGGAACAGCAGGTAGAAGAATTTGAATTCATCGGTGTACTTGAAGCCGAAGATGATCCACAGCGCAATTGCGATCGCAATCCCTTGCAACAGAATCTCGCGCGACAGGTTCCAGCCCCCCGCCATACCGGGACGCTCGCGCGACCAGTCCCAAATCGGCCAGTTGCGCCAACCGCGCCAATCAACCTTCGCATGTACCAGCACCAGCGGCATGATGACCAGGATGCGAATCAGCGCGCCAACCCAGAAATTGACCAGATCCGCCATCCAGGCCCAGGCATCCGGCGCTGCCTCCGGGCTGCGCGAAAAGACGTGCACGCTGGCATCCAGCCAGGCCGCCGCCACTGCCACCATCAACAGCAGCATCAAATCGCGCTGCGAACCGAGGTGCGGATCGATCCGCCAAACTTTCAGCAACAACGCGGCCAGACCCCAAAACCCGAACATCAAAAGGCCCGCCGCCCACAGCGCCGGCAGCCAGTCCTGCGGCGCGCCATAGATCGGCATGCTGGCCAGGAAGGTGACGCCGATCAGCAGTGGCGCGTAATGCAGGCCATACAGCAACAGGAAAGCCAAGGTCAGTCCGGGCGGCGGCGTCCACGGCGCCAACGCCAGCGGCAACACGGTTTGCGGATTGCTCAGCGCATCCAGCACCAGGCTGGCAAGGCCAAAGGCGAGCAGAACCCGCCAGGAAATGTTCAGCTTGATCGCGTGCAAGGCAAGGTCAAAACAATCAGCGGGGAGTCAACACGCGGGGTAAAAAACCCATGTAGCAATCGAAACCGGCAGGCTCAGGCAAAGGAAGAAAAACCGCTATACATATCGGCTGATTTATCCATCGACAGCCCGAGCGAGTCCTTGCCGGTAAAGGTGAAATTGATGTGCGAGGGATCGATGGTGGCGGTCGCGGTATCGTTCTGGCGCAGGTTGAACAGCACGGTCGCGGTCAATTCCTGTTGATCGTAGTACACCGCATAGGGCTGCGCCGGCAACGTCACCTCGGTGTCCTTCAACATCATATCCAGGTTGTACCCGTCGCCACGACCGGTACCCGTGGCGCGCGCAATGCTCCAGTTGGAAATGTTCTCCACCGATGCCGCATCCATCGGTTTGCTGAACTGAAACACCATGGAAAAAGTGAGCTGCGCATCGGCCGTGTTCAGATAGGCGTTCAATCCGGCCAACTGCGTACCCGGGCCCTGTGTCGAATTAAAGAAGGCATACAGCGGGCTGACATACGACGCCGTCAGCTTCGGTTGCGATTTTTCGTAGACATACTGACTGAGTTGAGTTGCCAGCGCCTCGTCGTTGACTGCCAGGGTTTGCGCGATATCCAGCGCCTGCAAAGGCTCGCCGCTATCCACCAGGGCGTAGCCTTTTTCGGCATAGGCTTCCCAATAATCGCTCTTGATCGCGATTGCCGCATCGAAGGCTTCAATCGCGAAATCGAAGCGTCCCTGCCTGGCATTGGCCAGGCCCAAACCGAAATCGCCAAATGGTTCCGCCGGCGACAACTGGCGAACCAGTTCAAATTGCGCTTCCTTGACCGAGTGAATAGCGATTCGCCGTGGTCGGGTTTCTGGTCACCGCCTGTTCGTAGGACGCCACCGCGTCTTCAGAACGCTGCTCGGTGGTGTAGATGTTGCCCAGCAGCGCATGCAGATCATCGCGCGTCGGATCGATTTTCAACGCCGCCTGATAAGACTCGATCGCGGCGTCCTTATTTCCCTGACTGAGTAGCGTCCGCGCCTTGAAGTCATACGCATTGACGGCAGTGTTGGTGCCGGGAGACAGGCGGATCGCCTTGTTGAAATAGTCGAGCGCCAGCTCGTAGTTTTTGCCGGTGAACTGGCTCAGACCCTTGTCCAGCTCGCGCAAGGCAAGATTGTCCAACTGCGCCGAACGGTTCGAAGCACCACCGAAAATCACGTTGATGATCGCGCTGTTGTCGGCAATCTCCATCTCACGCCACCCCTTAAAACAAGATCAATGATTACGATTTAGCACAGGTTTTCCAATCCAGCGCGGGCAATTCACTGAACGCCTGTTTGATCCGCTCGCCCCAGGCTTCACGCAAACTCTTGAAATAGGGATGATCGGCGGCAATGCGCGCGCGGTGATCCACTTTCAGACTGTCACGCGAGTAGCACAGCATGTCCAGCGGCATGCCCACCGACAGGTTCGATTTCAACGTCGAATCCATCGAGATCAGGGCGCACTTGGCGGCCTGCTCCAGGTCGCTTTGCCAGTTGAAGATACGATCCAGAATCGGTTTCCCATACTTCGATTCGCCAATCTGAAAGTACGGCGTATCCACCGAGGCTTCAACAAAATTCCCGGCAGCGTAGATGCTGAACAGGCGCGGCGCTTCGTCCTTGATCTGTCCGCCGAGCAAAAATGCGGCATTGAAGTCGATATTGAAGCCGGCCAGCGCGGCGGCATCGCGCTCGTGCACCTCGCGCAGGCAATCGCCGACATGGCGCGCAGCCTCGAACAGGTTCGGGGCGGTGAGCAGGCTTTCGCCTTCCTTGCCCTGGCGTTCGTAAAGCAGGCTGACCACCGCTTGCGTGATCGCCAGGTTGCCAGCCGAGAGCAGCACCAGCACGCGTTCTCCGGGTTGTTCGAAGACGCTCATCTTGCGGAAGGTGTTGATCTGGTCAACCCCGGCATTGGTCCGGGTGTCGGAAAGAAATACCAGCCCCGCATCCATCAACATGCCGACACAGTAAGTCACGATTAATTCCTTATTCGAAAACGGGTTGAGCATAGCAGGCGGGACCGGAATCGTGGTTACCCGCGACTGGCACGGTCCTTGCAAAGATCAGATCAGAAAAGGAGCTTTGCCATGAACACCCTGACTCAGGACTACTCTGCAGGCGAGTTCTTTGATGAACTCATCGCGCCGGATTGTGAGCCGCGCGCCGCCGCTCGCACTTTGTTCGAACACCTTGGCACGCTGGATACAGCGGATCTGGAGGAGCGACGCCAAGCGGTGAACGCAGCGATCATGACCATGGGCATCACCTTCACCGTCTACAGCGAGGCGGGCAATATCGACCGCGCCTGGCCGTTCGACATCATCCCGCGCGTCATGGCGAAGAAAGAATGGACGCGCATCGAGGAAGGCCTGAAGCAACGCCTGACCGCGCTCAATCTATTCATCAACGATCTCTACAACGAGCAGCGCATCGTCAAGGACGGCGTATTTCCGATTGAAGTGCTGGATGGCTCAAAGAATTTCCGTGCGCAATGCCAGGGCATGACGCCCCGTTTTGGGGTTTGGGCGCATGTCTGTGGCACCGATCTGGTGCGCGATGGTGACGGCACGGTGTATGTGCTGGAAGACAATCTGCGTGTGCCGTCCGGCGTTTCCTACATGCTGGAAAACCGCCAGTTGATGAAACGCCTGTTCCCTGAGTTGTTCCAGGCTTCTCACATCATGCCGGTGGACGACTATCCGGCGCGGCTTTACGACACCCTGGCAGCCCTGTCGCCGCGCGAGGGTATCCGGCCGGTGGTCGTGGTGCTGACGCCGGGCATCTTCAATTCGGCCTATTTCGAGCACAGTTATCTGGCGCAAAAAATGGGCGCAGCGCTGGTCGAAGGCAGCGACCTTGTGGTGCAAAAAGACAACTGCGTCTACATGAAGACCATTTCCGGCTTGCGCCGAGTCGATGTGATCTATCGCCGTATCGACGATGATTTTCTCGATCCGGAAGCCTTCCGCGAAGACTCCGCGCTGGGCGTACCCGGTCTGATGCGGGCCTGGCGCGCCGGCAATGTCGGCATCGCCAATGCGCCCGGCGCCGGCGTCGCGGACGACAAGGTGGTCTATGCCTTCATCCCGAAGGTGATCAAGTATTACCTCGACCAGGATCCGATCATCCCCAACGTGCCCAGCTACCTGTGCATGTACGAGGACGAAAAGGCGTATGTGCTGGCCAACCTGGACAAGCTGGTGGTCAAACCGGCCAACGAATCCGGCGGCTATGGCATGCTGATCGGCCCGCGCGCGACGCCGGAAGAACGCGCCACTTTCGCCGAACTGATCAAGGCCAATCCGCGCAACTACATGGCGCAGCCGACGCTGGCGCTGTCCACCGCGCCGACCCTGATCGACGATCATCTGGAACCGCGCCACCTTGATTTGCGCCCGTTCATCCTGCAATCCAACAAGCTTTACTGCACCACCGGCGGCCTCACCCGGGTGGCGATGAAAGCCGGATCGCTGATCGTCAATTCGTCGCAAGGCGGTGGCGCCAAGGACACCTGGATCATTGATGTCGAAGACTGAAATCGTAGGTTGGGCAAAGCGCAGCGTGCCCAACATTACCGGCAAACGTTGGGCACGCTTCGCTTTGCCCAACCTACATGGAGCTGATCATGCTGTCCCGAGTCGCTGAAAGTCTTTACTGGATGGCGCGTTATCTTGAACGCGCCGAAAACACTGCCCGCTTCATCAACAGCACGACGCAAGTGCTGCTCGATCTGCCGCGCGGGGCATCCTTCGGCTGGGACACGCTGCTCAAGGTGGCCGGCCTGGACGCGCTTTACAACAAGCATTACGTCACCGCGAACGAGGCCGACATCATGCGGTTTCTCATCCTCGATGAACGCAATCCAGGCTCGATCTTCGCCAGCATCCACAGCGCCCGCGAAAACACGCGCACCTTCCGTGAGGTGCTGCCGATGGAAATCTGGGAGCGGGTCAACGGCCTCTATCTGTACACGCGGGAAAACGCCGCCCATGCAACGCACGGCCGCAGCCAGCGCTATGAAGTGCTGAACGGCATCATCGAACGCCGTCAATCAGTGATCGGCCTGCTGGTCGGCTCGATGAGCCATGACCTGGCTTACCAATTCCTGCAACTTGGCCGCAACCTTGAACGCGCCGACATGACCACCCGCATCATCGACGTCAACTCGGCGGTCAACCTACCCAACGACGGCACCGCAGACATGGCGCGCGAAAGACTGTGGATGAGTACGCTGAACGCACTGTCGGCATTCCAGATGTACCGCCAGCACGTCGGCGTCCACGTCGAAGGCCCCTTGGTAGCGAAATATCTGCTGACCGATCCACACTTCCCACGCACGGTGACCTTCTGCCTCGGCGAAATCGAAAGTTCACTGTCGGTGCTGACCGACTACCAGGCACCGTTACATGCCGCCCGCGTCGCGTGGCGACGCCTCGAGGCGATGAGTTTCGATGACGTCTCACCCGCCACGCTGCATGAACACCTGGATCAGATCCAGGCCGACCTGGGTCGCCTGCACGACGCCATCTCGCGCAAATATTTTTCCCTGCATCAATTCGCCACCACGCAGGAGCAGCACCAGTCCGCCTAAATCGTCTTGCTGAATCGTCTTGCTGAACCGGCTTGCTGACTTGAACTAATCGCCATTTCTTTTTTGAACAGGTTCACCACCATGTTGCCCCAATCCCTCGACCTCCCCCGCTACGGCGACAAACTGAATTCCGATTTCTTCGAGGAATTCCTCGTCCAACTGCTCGAGGAACGCGACCGCAGCGGCCTCACCAACATGATCCGGCAGATCGACGCGCTGATGATCACCGTCGAACCCGGCCACTCCATCGCCTATGTCGGCGAACTCTGCCTGATGACGCCGTATCACTATCTGGTCACGCTGGAATCGGAAACCCACTTCACCCACATCCTGCGCATCGACATGAGCGCGCCCGACGTGCTGGTGCGCGAAGTGAAAGACCCCAACACGCGCGGCATCTTCCGCAGCCTGAACGAGGTGTATCCGATCGGCGCGCAGAAACCCAACTCGCGCTACATGGGCGAAATCTTCCGCGTCACCAGCCTGCACGACGTGGTCGAACTGCAAAAGTCGCGCGACATCCGCTTCTTCAACCAGGACCAGATTCGCAAGCTGGAACTGCCCGGCAACATGGCGGTGGTGAAACCCAGCCCGTACACCCACAACATCGTCGGCTACTGGGAACGGCCGGAACACAACATCCGCGTCTATGCCCTCGGCGTGACCAGCATCCGCCCCGACGTGCAGGCCGCCTATGAAGCCGCCAAGGAAGCGCAGGAAAAACTCGGCCTGGACAAGATGCTGCTGCCCATCGACCACCTCGCCACCCGCGTCTACAGCCAGAACCGCGAAGCCGCGATCCTCGAATACCTGACGCTGACCAGCTATTACTACTGGGGCTCGTACGACATCGCTGACCAGAACTCATCGACCAACGTCACCAAGAGCGTGCACCACAGCAACGAACTGGAAAGCCCCGCCAAGGTGTTCACCGCCGCCAACCACCCGTATTTCGTCAACCATCTGTTGCAGTTGCCGTCGCCGACCGAAGCCTTCGTACGCAATTACGGCCCGCGCCTGCATCACATCGCGGTCGCCGTCGCTGACGGCCATACTGCGGACAAGGCCAACATCGACTACGTCGTCGAAGCCCTGCGCGACTGCGGCCAGGACTTCCTGCTCGACGTCATCGGCAGCGAGGAAGAAGGCCTCAAGCAGATCTTCTCCAGCGCCTCGGAATACTCCAGCCTGATCATCGAATACGTGCAGCGCTTCGGCGATTTCCAGGGCTTCTTCACCAA
>JAIFLB010000153.1 GCA_020049245.1 Betaproteobacteria bacterium
CCGCTGATCCTGCTGGCGATACCGTCCTTGCTGATCGGCTATTTCACAGTGGAAGCCCTGCTGTTCGGCAACTGGTTCGGCCATGCCGTTTACGTCGCCGATGCGCATGGTTCGATGCAGGAACTGGCGCACCACTTCCATGGCGCCGCAGCGATGGCCCTGCACGGCATGACCTTGCTGCCGTTCTGGCTGGCGGTGGCGGGTGTCGCGCTGGCCTGGTTCTTCTACATGAAGCGTCCGGATATTCCGGCGGCGATCCAGAAGCGGTTCAGCCTGATTTACATGATTCTGGACAACAAATACGGTTTCGATACCTTCAACCAGTGGTTCTTCGCCAATGGCGCCCGTTTCATCGGCGGCAAGTTCTGGCGCTGGGGCGACGTGGCGGCCATCGATGGTCTGCTGGTCAATGGCACGGCACGCATGGTCGGGCGCATCGCCGGTGTCGTGCGCCATCTGCAATCCGGCTACATCTATCACTATGCCTTCGCGATGATCATCGGCGTGCTGCTGCTCGCCACCTGGTTCGTGCGCGCTTAGTTGAAAACCCACATCAGTATTTATGAAAGCGACTGCAACTCATGATTGAAGGGATCGGCCTCGGAGTAGGTCTGTTAAGCCTCGCCATCTGGGTGCCAATCGCGGCGGGCATCCTGATTCTAATGACCGGCGGCGATGACAAGAGCGCGGATGGTCAACGTACCCTGGCGCTGCTGGGTTCGGTGCTGGGTTTCCTGGTGACATTGCCGCTCTGGACCGGATTTGATAGTGCCACGGCGGCAATGCAGTTCGTTGAAGTCGCACAGTGGGTGCCAAGCTTCAACATTCACTACCGCCTGGGCGTCGACGGCATTTCCATGCCGTTCATTCTGCTCAACAGCTTCACCACGATCTTGGTGGTGCTGGCCGGCTGGTCGGTAATCAAGGAAAAAACCGGGCAGTACATGGCCGCCTTCCTGATCCAATCCGGCCTGCTCAACGGCGTGTTCTGTGCGCTGGATGGCGTGTTGTTCTACGTCTTCTTCGAAGCCATGCTGATTCCGCTGTACCTGATCATCGGCATGTGGGGCGGACCGAACCGGGTCTATGCCGCAATCAAGTTCTTCCTGTACACCTTACTCGGCTCGCTGCTGATGCTGGTGTCGCTGATCTACCTGTATTTCCAGAGCGGCGGCAGTTTCGAGATTCTGGCCTGGCATCGCGTGCCGCTGACCATGTTCGCGCAGACGCTGCTGTTCATCGCGTTCTTCTTCGCCTTCGCGGTGAAGGTGCCGATGTGGCCGGTGCACACCTGGTTGCCGGATGCGCACGTCGAGGCGCCGACCGGCGGTTCGGTCGTGCTGGCGGCGATCACGCTGAAGGTTGGTGCCTATGGTTTCCTGCGTTTCATCCTGCCGATCCTGCCCGATGCCTCGCATGAATACGCCTACATCATCATTACCCTGTCGTTGATCGCGGTCGTCTACATCGGTCTGGTCGCGCTGGTGCAGTCGGACATGAAGAAGTTGATCGCTTATTCGTCGATCGCGCACATGGGTTTCGTGACGTTGGGTTTCTTCCTGTTCAATCCGCTCGGCATTGAAGGCGGTCTGGTTCAGATGATCTCGCACGGCTTCATCTCGGCCGCGATGTTCCTTTGCGTTGGCGTCATGTATGACCGCGTGCATTCTCGACAAATTGCCGATTACGGTGGTGTCGCCAATACCATGCCGCGTTTCGCCGCGTTCTTCATGCTGTTTGCAATGGCCAACGCCGGTCTGCCCGCCACTTCCGGTTTCGTCGGCGAGTTCATGATCATTCTGGGTGCGGTTCAGGTCAATTTCTGGTGGGCGTTCCTCGCGGCTACCACTCTGATCTTCGGTGCAGCCTACACATTGTGGATGTACAAACGGGTGGTTTTCGGACCGATCGGCAACGAGCATGTGGCGGAAATGAAGGACATCGATTCACGCGAATTCGTGGTGCTCGGCCTGCTCGCCATCTGCGTGCTGGGCATGGGTCTGTATCCGCTGCCCTTCACCGAGGTGATGCATACCTCGGTGGATAATCTGCTGGCGCATGTCGCCCACAGCAAGCTGGCCTATTGAATGGCCCATTGATCAAGAGCGCGCCATGAACACCGCCACCCTGCACACACTTCCCGACTTCACTCCCGCCCTGCCGGAGATATTCCTGCTCGGCATGACCTGTGCCATTCTGCTGATCGGCGTCATCAGCAAGGATCGCGATCTGGCTTATCCGCTGACCCTGTTCACGCTGCTCGTTACGGCTGCGATCACTGTTTTCACCAGCGTGCCGCAAGTCCAGATTACTTTCAGTGGCCAGTTTGTTGACGATCCAATGGCCGATGTACTCAAGCTGATGGCTTATTTTTCGACCATGGCGGTGGTGATCTACTCAAGGCCGTATCTGGTCGAGCGCGGACTGTTCAAGGTGGAATTCTTCGTGCTGGCGTTGTTTGCCTTGCTCGGCATGATGGTGATGATTTCCGCCAACCATTTCCTGCCGCTCTACATTGGCCTGGAATTGCTTTCGTTGTCACTCTACGCGATGGTTGCTCTGCAACGCGATTCCGCCCAATCCACCGAAGCTGCGATGAAGTATTTCGTCCTCGGCGCGCTGGCGTCCGGCTTCCTGCTTTACGGCATGTCATTGTTGTACGGCGTCACCGGCACGCTGGAACTGCCGGCGATGGCACAAGTGCTGCAGGCTGGCGTGCAGGAGGACATGGTGCTGGTGTTTGGCCTGGTATTCCTGGTTGCAGGTCTTGGTTTCAAACTTGGCGTTGCGCCCTTCCACATGTGGGTGCCTGATATCTATCAGGGCGCGCCTTCCGCTGTGACCCTGTTCATCGGCTCGGTGCCTAAGCTGGCCGCATTCGCCTTCACCATCCGCTTGCTGGTTAACGGACTTCACCCGGAAGTGGATAACTGGCAAGGCATGTTGGCGGTGATGGCGGTGTTGTCGCTGGCGATCGGGAATCTGGCCGCGATCATGCAGACCAACATCAAACGCATGCTGGCGTACTCCACCATCTCGCACATGGGTTTCCTGCTGCTTGGCATCTTGTCCGGCACCTTCGCCGGCTATGCCGCTGGCATGTTCTACGTGATCGCCTATGTGTTGATGAGCCTGGGCAGCTTCGGCTTGGTGGTTTACCTGTCACGAGGTGGTGCAGACCCGGTCCTGGAAGCGGAGAACCTCGATGATTTCCGTGGTCTCAACAGCCGCAACCCCTGGCTTGCCGCGATGATGGCGATCCTGATGTTTTCGATGGCCGGCCTGCCACCGTTTGTTGGTTTCTACGCCAAGCTGTCGATTCTGCAATCACTGGTCGGTGCTGGGTATGTCTGGCTGGCTGTGGTGGCGGTAATGTTCTCGCTGATCGGCGCGTTCTATTACTTGCGTGTGGTCAAGGTGCTGTATTTCGATGCACCCAAGGTGAATGCTCCGGTTTACGCCGCGATCCCGGATGTGCAGGCACTGCTGAGTATCAACGTCATGGCCGTGATGCTGCTGGGCATCCTGCCGCAGCCGTTGATTACCCTATGCACTTATGCGATGCAGATGACGTTGCAGTAGTTTGCTTGGAGGCGTTGCATGAGGGGGCGCAGCAATAGCGGCATCAGCCTGTTCCCCCTGGTCGTCATCCCGTTTTCAGCGCTATTTGGCGTTCAGCAAGACTTCAAGTTGATCGCGGCTATCGCGGTCATTTTCCTTGTCGAGAAAATCCTGCTTCAGGAATGACTCCATCTTAGGGAAAAGTGCGATGGCTTCGTCCAGTTGCGCGTCGTTGCCTTTGACATAGGCGCCGATGGTGATCAAGTCACGACTGCGCTGAAAGCGGGCGTAGAGCGCTTTGAAGCGACGCACCCGTTCCAGTTCTTCCTTCGGCAACAACTCGGTAATGGCGCGCGAGATCGAGGCTTCAATATCGATCGCAGGATAGTGCCCCTGATCCGCCAGCTGGCGTGACAACACGATGTGGCCATCGAGGATGGCGCGAGCGGCATCGGCAACCGGGTCTTGTTGATCGTCGCCTTCCATCAGGACGGTATAGAACGCGGTAATCGAGCCGCCGCCCTGACGACCATTTCCTGCGCGTTCGACCAGTTGCGGTAGTTTGGCGAAAACCGAGGGCGGGTAGCCTTTGGTGGCCGGGGGCTCACCCACCGCGAGGGCGATTTCACGCTGCGCCTGGGCGTAGCGGGTGAGCGAATCCATGATCAGCAACACGTTCATGCCCTGATCGCGGAAATGTTCGGCAATGGCAGTGGCATAGGCGGCGCCGTGCAACCGCATGAGTGGTGGCGAGTCGGCCGGGGCGGCGACCACTGCGGCGCGACGCAGGCCTTCCTCGCCGAGGATGTTTTCAATGAAGTCCTTCACTTCGCGACCACGTTCGCCGATCAAGCCGACGACGACGACATCGGCTGCGGTATAGCGCGCCATCATGCCAAGCAGCATGGATTTGCCAACGCCGCTGCCGGCGAACAAACCCATGCGCTGGCCGCGGCCAACAGTGAGCAGTGCGTTGATCGCACGTACACCGACATCGAGCACGTCCTTGATTGGCTCACGTTCCATCGGGTTGATCGGTCGTGAATAGAGCGGCGCGCGGCGCGAGGCCTCAACATTGCCGAGACGATCAAGCGGGCGTCCGGCGCCGTCGATGACGCGGCCAAGCAATTCTGGACCGACCGCAACCTGACGGATGCGGTCTTCGATGCGACGGCGTTTGTAGTAAGGCTTGTTGATGCGTGGCGGTTCAAAGCCGCAACTGGCCGCCATTTCGACGGTTGCTCCTGGTGCCAGGCCATAGATGTCGGTGGCGGGCATGAGATACAGGCGTTCGCCGGAAAAGCCGACCACTTCGGCATCGACTTGCTGGCCACTGGCCATGTTGATACGGCAGGACGAGCCGGTAGCGAGTTTCAGTCCGGAGGCTTCCATGATCAGGCCGGCAACCCGGGTCAGGCGGCCGGTGGCGTACCAGGGATTGAGCTGGCTGGCCGCATCCTGGCAATCACGCAGGTAAGTCAGTAGAGACGCAGAGCGATTTTCCAGCCGAAAACCGGGTTCCTCCGGCAACGGCTCTGGTGAAGTCAGGTCAGCCATGTCGTGTCAGAGCCCAGGCAACGGGTGA
>JAIFLB010000169.1 GCA_020049245.1 Betaproteobacteria bacterium
GAGGATGTGCCGTACTGGAACAAGTTTTTGCAGGGTTATTACGACGCGTCCGGCGTCAGTTCAGACAGCTTCGATCAGGCCATCCGCATGAATGCCAAAGGTGAGCCGGATTTGACCGAGGACATGCGCCGTCGCGGCATCCTGCTCGCTACCGCCGCGCGGCCATCGCTCAACTACATGGGCTTCAACATGCTTGACCCGGTGGTCGGCGGCTATTCGGAGCGGACGCGCAAACTGCGGCAGGCGTTGTCGATTGCCATCGACTATGACGAATTCATCTCCATCTTTCTGAATGGGCGTGGCTTTCCGGGACAGGGGCCGCTGCCGCCAGGCATATTCGGACACAAGGATGGCGAAGCAGGTGTCAATCCGGTGGTATTCGACTGGCAAGCGGGCAGGGTGCAGCGGCGTTCGCTGGATATCGCGAAAAAGCTCCTTGCCGAAGCCGGCTATCCCAACGGCCGCGACGCCAGGACCGGCCAGCAACTCACGCTGTATTTCGATACCCCTGCCAGCGGCCCGGAAGCCAAGTCGCGCATGGACTGGTTCCGCAAACAGTTTGCCAAGTTGGAAATTCAGCTGGTGGTTCGCGCCACCGACTACAACCGTTTCCAGGACAAGATGCTCAAGGGCAGTGAGCAGATATTTGAATGGGGCTGGAATGCCGATTACCCGGACCCGGAAAATTTCCTGTTCCTGCTCTACGGCCCCAACAAGAAGGTGGGGTCAGGCGGCGAGAACGCGGCCAACTATCAGAATCCGGAATTCGACCGTTTGTTCGAGAAAATGAAGGATATGGAAAACGGTCCTGAACGCCAGGCCGTGATCGACCGGATGGTCAGGTTAGCCCGAGAGGATGCACCCTGGATTTACGCATTTCATCCCAAGAGCTTTGGTTTGCGGCATGCCTGGGTGAGCAACGCCAAACCGAATCTGATGGCGCATAACACCCTGAAGTACCGTCGTATCGATCCAGCCGCCCGCGCCGCCTACCAAGCCGAATGGAATCGTCCGGTTTGGTGGCCGATCGGAGTGACAGTGATTCTGCTGGTTGCCGCGATCTGGCCGGCGGTGGCGGCGTATCGGAAACGGCAGCAGAGCAGGGCGGTAGGGTAAATCCGGCCCTGCTGCCAGATGGCGCTAAATCAGATTTGCCAAGTGGCCTACGAGTCCGCTTTCATTGACAAAGGTCAGGTCATACATGCTGCTGAGGCCACGGGCTTGTTCTTCGGGCAGGCCAAGCACACAGATGATGAATTGCGATTTTTCCAGGCCCAGTCTTTTTCTCAGCGTTGCGTACTTGTCAATTGACGGCCTGAACTCGCCTGTCTTGCACTCGATGCAAACGGGTTTTCCGCCATTCAGAATGAAGAAGACGTCCAGTTCGTGAAGATCCTCGTTGGAGAAAACCAGCGATAAATTTCGCGCGCAGGAAAGACTGAGTCGATTCTTCTGACCGAACTCCAGCACCTGCATCAGAGCAAACCATTCCAGCCATTCACCGTTAAAAAAGCGTTGAACTTGCTGTGAACTTTGCAAGGTTAGTTGGATGGTTTTCTCGTCCTTTTGATAGAAGTATTTTGAAACGAAAGCGAAGTCATACAGGCGACGACAAAAGGTGGTCAGTAATTGGGCCTCCTTTTGGCTTCGTTTGCTCAGATTCAGGTAAATGCCGGGTTTGCTGATGCGCTGTGCTTGACGGATGGGTTCGATAACCGACTTCAGTGACTCGTAATTCCCGCCGATTTCCACCGCTACCTCGTCGAAAAAACCGGTGGTATCAACGGCCTTGTGATTGGCGCGAAACTGGATATTTCTGGATTTGAACCAGTCATGAATCGGGCCATGTTGCAGATCGGTAGCGATCTGATCGGTGTTGTGCAGATCGATGCCTTCCAAGTTCTGCGGTGCGGCCGGTGCCGTGGCTTCCTGATTGTCTGCTTCGGCCTGCATCCGCTTTTGAGATGCAAGCAGCGCGAAATATTTCTCGAGAAGTTTCTTGACAAAGAAAGTCGTGTCGAAAACCGAGTTCGGGTGTTCGCACTGGGGGCAGTTCATTGTTGTTCCGACGGTCTCGGCAGCGAGTTCGTTCAAAAAGCCGCATTTGTTACAACGGTAGATTGCCATCGATATTCCTCTGCCTGATCTGTATTTATTGGGGCGCCGGTGCTTTGCACTTTGGTTTTCATCGTTGCGTCGATCTAGGCGCTGAATGATCGAACACATATTTCAGATATTTTACCGAGCTACGAGGGCGCGGCAAAATCGACTGGAAACTTGTCATTTTCGACGGAATGGCTTACGGTAAGGATGTAATGCAATCCTTACTTGCAGGTTTCAATATGAATGCTATCGCCAAGATCACCAGCAAAGGCCAGACCACCATTCCGCAGGAAGTTCGTGCTGCGCTGAAGGTCAAGCCCGGTGATTTGCTTGCTTGGGAAACACTGCCTTCGGGTGAGGTGCGGGTGCGAAAGGTTGAGCCGCTTGATCTGGAATACCTGCGTGGCCTGGAAGGGACGCTCTCTGAATGGGCGGGTGCGGCGGATGAGGCAGCATATGCTGGGCTCTGAACTGGACTCTGAGACGGACTTCGAACCAGCGCTGACCGCCTGGCAGGTGGTCAGGGTGCCTTTTCCGTTCACCGACCGGCAAGCGGTCAAGAATCGTCCGGCGCTGGTGCTATCCGATGCTGCAACTTTCAACTTGCCGGCTGGCCATGCCGTGATGGCGATGATTACTTCTGCCGAGAACGCCCCGTGGCCGTTGGATTGCCCGATTCTCGATTTGGAGATGGCGGGCTTGCCAGCGCCTTCCAAGGTGCGCTTCAAGCTGTTTACGCTGGATCAGCGTTTGGTGCGCGGCGTGTTGGGTCGCCTGGCTGCCGAAGATGAATCCCGCTTGCGCATCGGCATGGCGCGAATATTCGGCGAAGGGACGTCGCGTATGCTGTTGCAGGAACCTGGACCGGCTTAAGTAAACGTATATCCGGCATTTGGCCACGTTGTAGGAGCGTCCGCTTGCGGCGCGATCGTCGTGGAATCGGCCCGCAAGCGGAGCCTCCTACAACTCTGCCACCAATAAAGGTTTCCAGGATTAAGCAACTCAAGCCAGGTCGAAGCATTCAGGAATCCTTCAAACCCCGTTCTGCTTGAACCACTCATGCATGCGTCGCCAGCCATCGTCGGCTTCTTCCTTGCGATAACTTGAACGGTAATCGGCGTTGAAGGCGTGTGGCGCGTTGTCATAGACATGGATGCTTGAAGCCCGGCTCGCCACGCTGCTGGCGGCTTTCAGTGCGGACTGCATCTTGTCTACTGTGTCGAGCGGAATTCCCTGGTCGAGGCCGCCATAGAGTCCGAGCACCGGTGCTTTCAGGTCGCCGGCAAGTTCGAGCGGATGTTTCGGCGTCATCGGGCTGGCGGCGCCAACCAGGCGGCCGTACCAGGCGACGCCGGCTTTTACGCCCGGGTTGTGCGCGGCGTAAAGCCAGGTGATGCGGCCGCCCCAGCAGAAGCCGGTGATGCCGAGGCGTTTGGCATCACCTCCATTTGATCCGGCCCAGGCGACGCAGGCGTCGAGATCTTGCATGACCTGGCTGTCCGGCACTTTGGAGACGACATTGCTGATGATGTCCGGAATTGCGCTGTATTGGCGTGGATCACCTTGGCGCGCGTAAAGCTCGGGGGCGATGGCCAGATAGCCGAGTTTGGCCAGGCGGCGGCAGAGATCCTTGATGTGTTCATGCACGCCAAAGATTTCCTGCACCACCAGGATGACTGGAAAATTTCCACCTTGTTTGTTATCTGTTGCCGGTTGGGCGCGATAGGCGGGCATGGCGCCATCGGCGGTCGGCACGGATATTTCACCGGCCAGCAAGCCATCGCTGGGGGTGGTAATCGCCGTCTGCGCCATCACCGGTTGCACAGCGAGCGCGAAGCCGGCGCCCAGGGCGGTGACCAGGAAGCCGCGCCGGGTATGCGGTAGCGGCGGTGGAACCAGGCTGTCGTAATCAGCGCAATCGAAATGGGTACGAACATGCATGTGGAGTCTCCTTTTATGGTGATGGCGGGAAGTTCAGCAGCGACTACAGCGACTACAGCGGAAAAATCAGGGGATAGGAACTTGCAGCAGGATGCGCGCCGCCCAATCGGCGTCCGGCTGGGTCAGGCCGACTGTCGGAAACAGCCGATGCGGCGTCAGCGCCGGCAACACAGCTTGCACATCTTCGGGTTGCACGAAATCGCGTCCATCCAGGTAGGCCCAGGCTTGCGCTGCGCGCAACAGGCCAAGGCCGGCGCGCGGCGACAGGCCGGCAATGAAGCGGGCATCCGTGCGGCTGGCGGCGATCAACGCTTGCAGGTAATCCAGCAGCGCATCGGAAACATGTACTTGTTGCACACGCTGTTGTTGCTCGACAAAGGCTTCGGCGCTGATCGCCTCCGGCAACGCCGCCAGCAGATCGCGCCGATCCTCGCCACGCAGCAAGGCGCGTTCCGCCGCGTGGTCAGGAAAGCCGAGACGGATACGGAGCAGAAAGCGGTCGAGTTGTGATTCCGGCAACGGAAAAGCGCCAATCTGGTCACTCGGGTTCTGCGTCGCGATGACGAAAAACGGTGTCGGCAGCGGCCGCGTTTCGCCTTCGATGCTGACCTGGCCTTCTTCCATTGCTTCCAGCAGCGCGCTTTGCGCCTTCGGGCTGGCGCGGTTGATCTCGTCGGCCAGAATCACCTGCGCGAAGATCGGCCCCGCGTGGAAGGTAAAGCTGGCGCTGTCCCTGTCATAGATCGCAGCGCCGAGGATGTCGGCCGGCAGCAGGTCACTGGTGAACTGGATGCGGTGAAAATCGAGTCCGAGCGTTCTCGCCAATGCATGCGCCAGCGTGGTTTTGCCGACACCGGGCACATCCTCGATCAGCAGGTGTCCGCGTGCCAGCAGGCAAGCCAGACAGAGGCGGACCTGGTTGGGTTTGCCAAGCACGATCTGGTTGATCTGGTCGAGGGCGCGTAACAAGGATGGAGTGGGTTTGGAAGTCATTTTTTGTCTGATAAAAGTTTGGGCGTGATACTAAACCGGCTTATGTTGCTTTCTTACACTTCGCAACTTGTGGTTAACCCCG
>JAIFLB010000055.1 GCA_020049245.1 Betaproteobacteria bacterium
CGAGTCGGCGCGGCAACACCAGTGGCGCGATGAATTGCTCAAGACCGGCATCCGTGGAGTCAACGCAAAAGCGGGCGGCCAGTCGTTCAAGTTCGCCGATCTGGAAACCCTGCCGGATACGACCTATCTGCACGCCGTGGGCAACCTGGATTCGGGCGAGCGGGTTGTCGTCAGCTTCGGCCCGGAACATGCGGCGCTGGAACAGCGGCAGGTGGAAATGGCGCTGCGCGAGGCGGAGAAAATCCGCCCGACGCCGCGCTACATCGTGTTCACCGCCTTCACCTTCGACCCGGAGGCGGCGAAGGACATCGACGAGATGAAGTGGCCGGGCGTGACCCTGCTCAAGGCGCAGATGAACACCGACCTGCTGACCGAAGATTTGAAGAAGGCGCGCAGCAACAACCAATCGTTCTGGCTGATGGGCCAGCCGGATGTCGAGGTGCGCAAACTTGATGACGGTCTGTACCAGGTGGAGGTGAACGGTTTCGACTATTTCGATACCGCCAAGGGCGAACTGGTCTCCGGCGGCAAGAACAAGATCGCGATGTGGTCGCTGGATACCGATTACGACGAGCGCTCGCTGTTTCCGCGCCAGGTGTTCTTCCCGATGGCCGGCAAGGGCGAAGGCTGGGAGAAGCTGAAAAAGGACATCCGCGCCGAACTGGACGAGAGCCTGCTGGGCCAGTTCCAGGGCACGCTTTCGCTGCCCTTCGCGGCGGGAGAAAACCGCAAGGTCGCGGTGAAGATCGTGGATGACCGGGGCATCGAGTCGTTGAAAATCGTGGTGTTGAATTGAGGAGGGCGAGGTGATGAACGCACATGTGAAGGAATTGTTCGAGGAAGCCAAGAAACTGCCCGCCGATGAGCGGATTGAGTTGGCTGATCTGTTGTACGCGGACACGGTGACGCCCGATGCTGAATGGGAGGCGGCGTGGATCAAGGAATGCGAGCGGCGTCTGGATGAGTACAAGCGCGGCGAGGTTGATGCCATCGACGCCGACATCGTTCATGGGCGCTTGGCGCAGAAGTACGGCTTGAAGTGAAAATCAGATACTTGCCGGGCGCACTTCAGGATTTTGATGAGGCCCTCGCCTACTACCATGAGCGCAGCCCGAGAGCGGCACAGAACCTGATGCAGGCCATTCGCGTCGGGGAGCGGCTGATAAGCGGTTTCCCGGCATTGGCTCCGTCACTGGGGCGTCGTTTGCGTGCCCTTCCGGTATCACGCTTTCCGTACAGCCTTGTTTATTTTCTCGGGGGGAATGAGATCGTGATGGTAGCCGTGGCCCACCAGAGCCGCCGTCCCGGTTACTGGAAAGGCCGTTTAGGGGGAAGCGACTGATGCCCGCCGCATCCCTGATCCTCAACACCCCCTTCGAGGTGCCGCGCTGGTACTGGACCAAGGACAGGAACGACCAGAAGAAGCTGAGCCTGAGTGAGGGGCGTCGCCCGGCCGGTTACGAGATTTTCGATACCCGGCACAACACCTTGCGCACGGAAAACCTGGACCTGGTGAACACCATCCGGGAGCGAGTCGATCAGTGGCGCGCGGCGGCCTATCCCGGCGTCACCACGGTGACCCGTCGCCTGCTGGAGCACTGGCATGACCAGACTGCGCGGACGTTTCCGTTCTATTTCTGCCAACTGGAAGCCATCGAGACGTTGATCTGGTGCGTGGAAGGCGCGGCGGAATATCGCCAGGGCATTGCCGTTCCCAACGACGGCGGCGCCTGGCAACGGCTGTGCAACAAGATGGCGACCGGCACCGGCAAGACCACGGTGATGGCCATGATCATCACCTGGCAGGTGCTCAACGCCCTGACCTACCCGAAGCGGACCCGTGATTTCAGCCGCGCGATTTTCATCGTGGCGCCTGGCCTGACGGTGAAGGAACGCTTGCAGGTGTTGATGCCCGGCAATGCAGAAAATTTCTATGATCATTTCAACGTCTGCCCGTCCAATGCGGATCGCCAGAAGTTGAATCAGGCCGAACTGCTGATCGAGAACTGGCACAGCCTGATGCCGTTGAAGGCGCAGGATCGTTCCGTGGTGAAGAAAGGCAGCGAGAGCGACGAGGCGTATGTGCGGCGGGTACTGGGCAAGCTGGCCGGTTTCAAGGACATCGCGATCATCAACGATGAGGCAGGGGCTGGACCTGGAAGAGGCCACGCGCTGGATCGAGGGGCTGGACCGCATTCACAAGATGCGGCGCATTCAGCATTGCTTCGACCTTTCCGCGACACCCTTCGCACCCACCGGCAAGGCCAGCACGGAAACCGGCTTGTATGAATGGATCGTCTCCGACTTTGGCTTGAATGACGCCATCGAGGCGGGGCTGGTGAAGACGCCGCGCGTGGTGATCCGCGACAGTGCTCTGGCCAATGCGCAGACCTTCCGCTCCAAGTTGTATCACCTGTACCGCGAGCCGGAGGTGGCCGACGATCTGAATCGGCGCGGCGCGGAACCCCATGAATCGCTGCCGCAGTTGGTGCAACAGGCTTACACCCTGCTGGGCGCGGACTGGCGGGAGGCCGCGAAAGACTGGTTGGCTGCCGGACATACCTCGCCGCCGGTCATGCTGACGGTATGCAACCGGACCGAGACATCGGCGCGCATCGAGTATTACTTCCGTAACGGCAATGCCTTCTGGCCGGAACTGCATGCGCCGAATCGCACCTTGCGGGTGGATTCGCGGGTGCTGGAAAAAGCGGAAGTGGGCGAGACGGCCGGCACGGACAAGAATTACGAGGCAGCCCTGCAAGCCATCGTCGAGGCCGCCAACATTCCGGCGACTCGCAAGGCCGATCTGTTGAACCTGAAGAAGGAAGAACTGCTGCGCGAAATCGTCGACAACGTCGGCAAACGCGGCGCGGCCGGGCAAGACCTGCAGAACGTGCTTTCCGTGGCGATGCTGTCTGAAGGCTGGGATGCGAAGAACGTCACCCACATCATGGGCCTGCGCGCCTTTACGTCGCAGCTATTGTGCGAGCAGGTCATCGGGCGGGGGTTGCGGCGGGTGGCCTATGACCGGGAGCCGGTGATGTGCCCGGATGGCGTCGAACGCGAACTCTACAAACCGGAATATGTGAACGTGTTCGGCGTGCCGCTATCCATTTTCCAGGACGTTGGCGATGGCGGTGAGCCGCCTCCGCCTCCCAAACCCAGCACCCAGATCGAGTCGCTGAAAGAACGCGGTCACCTGGAAATCCGCTGGCCCAATGTTTTGCGTGTCGATTGCGTGGTGCGCCCGGAGTTGGTGCTTGACTGGGTCAAGGTGGGCAAGATCAAGCTTGATCCCGCACAGGCGCATATCAGCGCCGACCTGGCCCCCGCCCTTGGCGGGGCAACGAATCTGGCTCAGGTGGTTTCCATCGATCTGGAAAAACTGGAGCAGGAGTTCCGCCTGCAACGCCTGATATTCATGGCGGCACAGAAGGCATTCGCGTCAATGGAGAAGCGCTTCCAGGGCGAGCGGGGTTATCTGATCTTTCAGTTGATCCTGTTGGTTGAGCAGTACCTGGCGAAAGATCACCTGGATATCCCCTCTCTCTACCATCAAGACCCGGTACGTCGGCGCATTCTGATTGCGCTGAACATGGACCCGATCATCCAGCATCTACTGCAATACATCGATGAGCAGAACACGGAACGAATGGAGCCGGTGTTCGATGAGGAATACCCCATCGGCACAACGGCCGCGATGCGCACCTGGTACACGACCAAGCCCTGCGAAGCGACGACGAAGTCACAGATCAGCCATGTGGTGGTGGACAGCACCTGGGAGCAGTACACGGCCAATGTGCTGGAAACGAGCAACCTCGTTGCCGCCTATGCCAAGAACGACCATCTCGGCTTCCAGGTGTATTACCTGTGGAACGGCAGCAAACGCCGCTTCATACCGGATTTCATCATTCGACTGGTGAATGGCAAGACGTTGGTGCTGGAAATCAAGGGAGAGGATTCAGACCAGAACCGCGCCAAGCGCGCTGCCCTGGAGGTTTGGGTCAAGGGCGTGAACGCGAAGGGTGGCTTCGGGGTCTGGTGCTGGGATGTGGCATTTGAACCGGCGAAGGTGCATGACATTATTGCTGCTCATGCCCTTTGATGCCTGCGCGGGCTTTTTCATGCCTCAGACCAGAAAACCCTCTTCGTTGCACTGGTTGCAGTACCCCATGCGCACCAGGAAATCGTCGAACTCCAGGCCGAGGTCGGCTTGCAGGCGGTCGGCGCGGCCGGACAGGTAGGCGAACGTGGTGTCCGGCAGCGGTGTGCGGAAGGCAAACACGATGATGTTGCCTTTGGTCTCGGAGGGCAGTTGCATGGCGTGCCCGCCGAATGCCTGCGCCAGGTGGCTGAAATACAGCGGATAGTCCGGGTCCGAGCCCCACAGATTGAAGACGCCGATTCCTCCCGGACGCAGCATGGCGTAGCAGTTCTGATAGAAAGTCGGCGTCACCAGTGCAGCGACGACGTGCTCGGCGTCGTAGCCGTCGACCAGCAACACATCCTGACTGCCGGGATGGTCGCGCACAAAATCGACGCCGTCGCCGCTTACCACGTGTAGGCGTTCATCATCGGCGGGCAGCCCGAACCCGTTGCGCGCGGCGGCGATGACTTGCGGGTGGATTTCCACTGCGACGAGCCGGCTTGCCGGCAAATGGCGATGGATGAATTTGGCGAGTGAACCGCCGCCCAGGCCGATCAGGGCGATGTCGCGCGGTTGTAGTTTGAACAGCAGAAATCCCATCATGGAACGGGTGTATTCCAGTTCCAGTTGATTCGGCGCGCTGAGGCGCATGGCGCTTTGCACTGCGGTGCCGCCCAGATGCAGGAAGCGAACGCCGTCGTTTTCGCTGATCTGCACCGGGGCGAGTGCGGAGTCAGGCGGAGGTGATGTCGAATTCAAGTGCATCCCACCAAGTTGCCGACTAGGTTCTGCACCGCTCCGCGATCTCATCCTCAAATTCGCGCAGGCCATCCTTGCTGATGCCGATTTCATTCAGCGCCGTCGCTTCCTGCGCTTCCCAGTCGCTATCGTCCTTCATGGATTGCTGGTTGTAGATGTGTTGTGCGGTTTGCAGGATGGCGACCAAGGTCGCTGATTTGTCGTCGACGTTGAGCGCGTCGTGATGCCAGCGCACGGCCTGGCAAACGTAGTCCGGCAGTTTCCAGTGGCGCGCCGCCATGTAGCCGACGACCGAGTGGTCGGTATCGAAACGTTTATCCTCACTCGGCACATTCGGCCAGACGTGGCCATTGGCGGTGATGAAGGCGTATTCGTACTTTTCGATGTGCTGGATCAGGATCGGCACGCCGCAGTCCATGAACAGTCCGGCCAGCTTGGCGTGCTCGGGAAAAAGATTGCAGGCGGTGCGTTGTTTCCAGGCGATGGTTGCGGCATAGGCGGCAATGTCATTGGCGCGATCCCAGAACCAGGGATAGAACTTGGATTCGCCATAGATGGCTTTTTCCAGTGTGAGGCCTTTCACCAGTTCGGCGACGGTTGTCAGGCCGACCAGCGAGATCGCCTGGCTGACCGTTTCGGGCGGTCGCCGCAAGCCGTAGATCGGTTTTGCCAGCATGCGGTAGAGACTGGCGGTGAGGCCAGCATCGGTTTGAATGACCAGGCTGATGTCTTCCATGCTGGCATTGGGCATCTCCAGTAGCCGCATGATTTGATCGAGCAACGGCGGTGGGGAAGGAATCCGTACCGCCATTTTCAAGGCTGGATCGGTGAATTCCTGGTGCGTTGCAACGCCTGCTGGTGTGGTGGCCTTTTTTTTCAATGCCATGGTTCGTTCCGTTTGTCTTTGAAGATGGCGGCTGCATTCCGAGCCCGTTAAGCCGCAATAGTTGTCAAATCTTAAACCTCCCGGGCAAATTGTTGACAGGGCAAAAGATTGCTACGGAGAAAAGGGTTTTACGAAGATGCGTGGCCTACAAAAGCAAAACCGGCCATGCGGCCGGTTTTGTGGATGAACACGGTTAAGTCTGGTTCAGGAGGACATCGCCGGCGTCTGGCAGGCATTGGCATTCTGATTCCACGGCGCTTTCGCCAACATCATCGCCATGCCGCAATTATTGGTGATGCCGGCGTAGATCATGCCGGCGCCCATGGCGGCGACGATGGCCAGGCCGAGTGGCTGGCCGGCCATGACGATGCCGGCGCCGACCAATGACATGCTGCCGACGATGACGCGGACTTGCTGTTCCAGGCCAAGCACTTTCTTGCCTTTCAGCACGGGCAGCTTGGCATCGATCCAGGCATCGGTGCCACCTTCCACCTGGACCATATTGCTGAAGCCGGACTCGGCCAGTTTTTCCATCGCCTTCTGGGCGCGGATACCGGATTTGCAAATGAAGTACACCGTGTTGCCATTGCAGTAGGCGAGCGAACTTGGTTCCAGCTTGTCGAGCGGAATGTTGGTCGCGCCCTTGGCATGGGTAGCGCCGAACTCGGCGGGGGTCCGAACGTCGATCAGATTGACGACGCCTTGCTGCTGCATGTTGGCGAGGGTGGAAGCGCTGATGGTTTGCATGATGTGTCTCCGATTCAGTTGATGTTTTGGATCAAAGTTTGCCGCCAACCAGGTTGGCGGGTACGGCGATGTCGATCAGGCGCGGCTTGGGCAAATCCAGACCGTTCATGATGGCGACGAACTCTTCCTTGTTCTTGCCGGCCAGGCGCGGGTTGAGCGATTTCTCTTCACCAATCGAGCTGACCCGGCGGCCGTTGTAGTCATGGCCGGGATAGACCAGGGTTTCATCGGCCAGCTTGAACAGCTTTTCGGTGATGCTGAAGTACAGCGTGTCGGCGTCGCCGGCCTGGAAGTCGGTGCGGCCGCAGCCGCCAATCAGCAACGCGTCACCAGTGAACACGCGGTCGCGCCATTGATACGAGACGCTGCCGTGGGTGTGGCCGGGCGTGCCGATCACGCGCAGCACTTCGTTGCCGAAGCGCAGTTCGTCACCGTCATGCAACTGATGATCGAAGCCGCTGGCGTTGCAACCATCGCCGACCGCCGATTGAGCGCCGGTGGCAGCGCGCAGTGCATTGGCGCCGGTGACGTGGTCGGCATGGACATGGGTATCGAGCACCCAGGCCAGCTTCAGATCATGTTCACGCAGCACCGCCAGATCGCGGTCGAGTTGCTCGAAAACCGGGTCGATCAGAACCGCTTGACGGCTTTC
>JAIFLB010000062.1 GCA_020049245.1 Betaproteobacteria bacterium
TGCCCCTCGTTCTGGTGGAACCCGGACAAGTTCCTCGGCCCCGCCGCCTTGCTGCAGGGGTACCGCTTCATCGCCGATACGCGTGACCAGTCGACCAACGAACGCCTCGACTTCCTGGAAGACCCGTATCGCCTGTTCCGTTGCCACGGCATCATGAACTGCGTCGAAGTCTGTCCAAAAGGGTTGAACCCCACTGCCGCCATCGGCAAAATCAAGTCGCTTCTGGTGAAACGGGCGTTGTAGAAACTTTTGTGACTGGCGAACCCTCCATCAACCGTCTGCGCTGGCTCTGCCGGCGCGGCATGCTGGAACTGGATGCCTGGTTAACGTGGTTTCTTGATTCCCGATATGCCGATTTACCTGGCGAGCAACAAGCTGTTTTCGTTCGACTGCTGGATCAGGACGATATGGCCTTGTTCGACTGGATCACCGGAGCGTGCGCTTCACCCGCTGAATTCCACAGTGTGGTGGAAGATATCAAAACAACTAGGCATCCAAGCCAAAAGGTAACCAAGAAAATGACCAAGCCAACCGCCGCCACGCTTCAGATCAACGACCAGAATATCAATCTGCCGACCATGCAGGGCTCCTTGGGGCCGGATGTCATCGACACCCGCAGCCTGGGTAATCAGGGCTATTTCACGTATGACCCCGGCTTCCTTTCCACCGCCAGTTGTTCTTCCAGCATCACCTACATCGATGGCGATCAGGGCTTGCTGTATTACCGTGGCTATCCGATAGAACAACTGGCTGAACGCTCGGATTTTCTGGAAGTGTCCTATCTGCTCTGGCATGGCGAATTGCCAAATGCGGAACAGAAGAAAGATTTCGATTACCTGATCAGCCATCACAGCATGCTGCACGACCAGATGCTGTCGCTGTACAAGGGTTTCCGGCGCGATGCGCACCCGATGGCGGTCATGGTCTCGATCATTGGCGCGATGGCGGCGTTCTATCCGGAAAGCAGCGATGTCGCCGATGCCAAGCAGCGCGAGATATCCATGTTCCGCCTACTCGCCAAAGTGCCGACGGTGGCCGCCTGGTCTTACAAGTACAACAAAGGCGAGCCGTTTGTTTACCCGCAGAACCACATGGGGTACGCGGAGAATTTCCTGCACATGTTGCATGCCAATCCGTGCGAGAAATATGAACCCAGCCCGGTGCTGGCGCGTGCGCTGGATCGCATCTTTATCCTGCACGCGGACCATGAGCAGAACGCATCCACTTCCACGGTGCGCATGGCGGGTTCCAGCTTCGCCAATCCGTTTGCCTGCATTGCCGCCGGTACCGCCTGTCTGTGGGGCCCGCTGCATGGCGGCGCGAATGAAGCCGTGTTGAGCATGCTGGCGCAGATGGGCGATGTGTCGCACATCGGTGAGTTCGTCAACCGCGCCAAGGACAAGACTTCCGGTTTCCGTCTCATGGGCTTTGGCCACCGGGTTTACAAGAACATGGACCCGCGCGCAGCGATCATGCGGCAGACCTGCCATGAAGTGCTGGATGAACTCGGTCTGCATGATGATCCGATGTTCAAGATCGCACTCAAGCTGGAACAGATTGCGCTGGAAGATGAGTATTTCATCGAGAAAAAACTCTATCCCAACGTCGATTTCTATTCCGGCATTGTGTTGCGCGCGCTGGGCATTCCCACCTCGATGTTCACCGCCATCTTCGCTCTGGCTCGCACAGCCGGCTGGATAGCGCAGTGGAGCGAAATGGTTGCCGCGCCCGGGCACAAGATCGCACGCCCGCGTCAGCTTTATACCGGTCCGCTGCGTCGTGAATTTGTGCCGATCGCGTTGCGCGGCAGTTGATCGATCCGCGCGCCTCACATGCACTGAGGCGCGCGGAGTACGTCTGGATATTCCTCAAACCTGATCAATGGGTGTTGCCATGAAGCGCGACTCACTGCCGCCTACAGCGATTTTTTCCGGTAGTGCGGATTATCTGGATGCCTACCTGGCCGCGCACGAAATCAGTCTGACGGAAATGCTGGCGGCAAACGCACCCTCTGACGGTGTGGCGACTCGCTTCGCCAAAAAGGAAGCCGTCGAGATTTCTGATTTGCCGCTGTTGAAATGTGAAGCCACCCAGGTGGGGGTGCTGCAACTGATCAATGCCTACCGATATCACGGTTTTCGAGCGGCTGATCTTGATCCGCTGCATCGCCAGCCACCGCCACATATCCCCGAGCTGGACCCGGCCAACCATGGCCTGACGCCGGCGGATTTGAATCAGGAATATGAAACCGGCTCCCTTGCCGGCGTTTCCAGCAAGAACGGGCGCGACTCACTGCGAAACATCATTGCCCGGGTCAAGAAAGCCTATTGCGGCACGCTATCCGCTGAATACATGTACCTGTGCGATACCCAGAAAAAGCGCTGGCTGCAAAAGCGGCTCGAAGGCGATTTCGGCGCGCCAGTGATGGATGAGGATTTACGTACCTGGCTTTTGCGCCAACTTACCGCCGCCGAAACGCTGGAAAAGACCTTGCACACCCGGTTTGTCGGGCAAAAGCGCTTCTCGTTGGAGGGCGCCGAATCGCTGATTCCACTGCTAAATGACCTGATCGAGCAATCCGCCCGCGTTGGTGTGCAGGAAATCGGTCTTGGTATGGCGCATCGCGGCCGGCTGAATGTGTTGCACAACGTGCTCGATCGTTCGGTCATCGAGCTGTTCGAACATGCAAAACATGAAGAAATCGACGATCGCCGCAGTGGCGATGTGAAGTATCACCAGGGTTTCGCCGCCGATCTGGTAACCGCCGGCGGCTCGATCCGGGTCGCGTTGGCGTTCAACCCGTCGCATCTGGAAATCGTCAATCCGGTGGTGGAAGGCTGGGTACGCGCGCAGCAGCAACGCCGTGGTGACCGCGACGGCAGCCAGGTGATGCCGATCCTGATTCATGGTGATGCTGCGCTGGCTGGTCAGGGCGTCGTGATGGAAACACTGAATATGGCCGCCACACGCGGCTTCCGCACTGGTGGCACGATCCACATCGTGATCAACAACCAGATCGGCTTTACCACCTCGGACCCGCGTGACAGTCGTTCCAGCCTGTATTGCACCGACGTCATGAAAATGGTCGAAGCGCCGGTTCTCCACGTCAATGGTGACGACCCTGAGGCGGTGATTCGCGCCGCCCGAATTGCGCTCGAATATCGCATGTTCTGGAAAAGCGACATCGCCATCGACCTGATCTGTTATCGCCGTCTCGGCCATAACGAGCAGGACGAACCGATGGCGACACAACCCTTGATGTATCGCTGTATCCACGCCTTGCCCAGCACGCGCACGCTGTATGCCGACCGATTGGCTGCGTTGGAGGTGGTATCACCGGAAGAATCAAGCTCGATGATTCAGGCCTACAAGGCGCGTCTGGATGCGCCCGCCAGCCATCAAAGCGGTGCAAAAAGCCTCTATGCGGCTGATTGGGGGCCGTATCAAGCCACCCATTGGCGCGATGAAGTCAAAACCGCGATTCCCATCAACCGTTTGCAGGCATTGTCAAAACGCCTGCTCGATGTGCCACTCAATTTCACCCTGCACCCGCGCGTGCAGAAGATCATGGATGACCGGAAATTGATGGGGGAGGGTGCGCAATCACTGGATTGGGGCATGGCGGAAAACCTGGCCTATGCCAGCCTGCTCAGCGATGGCGTTCCCGTTCGGCTAACTGGGCAGGATAGTGGGCGTGGCACCTTTTTTCATCGCCACGCCGTGCTGCATGATCAGAATCGTGAACGTTGGGATGCCGGTGTATTTATTCCGTTGCAACACCTGATTCCAGGGCAAGCCAATTTCCTGGTGATCGATTCATTGCTTTCGGAAGAAGCGGTGCTTGGATTCGAATATGGTTACGCCGGTGTGGCGCCGGATCAGTTGGTTATTTGGGAGGCGCAATTTGGCGATTTCGTCAATGGCGCGCAAGTCGTGATTGATCAATTCATTGCTTCCGGAGAATCAAAGTGGGGGCGTTTGAATGGTCTAACCTTATTTTTGCCGCATGGTTATGAAGGCCAGGGACCGGAACATTCATCAGGGCGGATTGAACGTTTTCTGCAATTATCCGCGCATGACAATATCCAGATCATTCAGCCCAGTACGCCAGCACAAATGTTTCATGTATTACGCCGACAAGTCGTGCGGCCTTATCGTAAACCGCTGATTCTGTTTACTCCGAAGAGCCTTTTGCGGCATCCGGAGGCGGTTTCTCCCCTGGCTGAACTGGCTAACGGGAAATTCAATACTGTTCTGGACGACGTGAACCACAATTCGACCAATATTGCCCCCGACAAGGTGAAACGTCTGGTCCTTTGTAGCGGCCGGATTTATTACGATTTGGCACGTGTTATCCGCGAAAAAGGGCTCGAGCAGATTGCGTTGATTCGCGTCGAGCAGTTATATCCTGTACCGGATAATGAATTGTATACGGTCATTCAGCGCTATCCAGGTCTGCAAGACTTGGTCTGGGCGCAGGATGAACCCAGGAACCAGGGTGCATGGCGCTTCATGGCACATCATCTGCGCAGATTATGCTCATTGCCCCTGGTGTATGCGGGTAGATCAGAATCTTCAGCGCCAGCAACCGGCATCGCAAGCCAGCACAAAGTCCAACTTGAGGCCATCATCAATCACGCATTGAGTATGGGTAAATAAATTTGTGCAACCTTAGATGGAAATCTGCTTTAACTCATTGACTATCAGTGAAGCACCAATAAAAAACCCCGCAGTGCGGGGTTTTTTATTGGTGCTTCACTGATCTTTCAATCAAACAATCCGGCAATCATCTAGACTTTTGCCTTGCGCTTCAAGATCGACCACCCAACCAGGGCGACGACCACGCCCCGTCCAGGATTTTCCACTGATCGGGTCACGAAATTTCGGGGCAACAATTCCCCGGCTTTTCGCTTTGGCTGCGCCAATGCGACTGGAGAGACCCAGATCATCGCCTGAGATGCCAAATTGAACCATCAGCCGTTTGATTTCGGCAATGGCGCCGGCCATTTCCTGTTTACGAACATCTTCTGCCTTGCGCTTGAGATCTTCGATTTGGGAAAGAATTTCCTGATAAGAAGACATCTGTAATCTCCAATAATGAGTAAG
>JAIFLB010000145.1 GCA_020049245.1 Betaproteobacteria bacterium
GCCGAGGAAGCCCTGCTGGCCACTGTGTTCCTGTTCTCGGTGCACTTCTTCAACGTCCACTTCCGGCCGGAGAAATTCCCGCTCAGCACCACCATCTTCACCGGCGCGGTGCCGCTGGAAGAGTTCAAGTACGAGCACACGCAGGAGTACGACCGCCTGGTGGCGAATGGCGAACTGGAGAAATACCTGGTCAAGCGTCCGACACGCCAGGTCGAAACCCTCGCCACCATCCTGTCAGCCCTGCTGATCCTGGCCGGCTTCCTGCTGCTATCGCTGGTGCTGATTGGCTACACCAGCATGCCTTAAGCGGCGTCTCTGAATTGAAACCGGACCTTTACGGTCCGGTTTTTTTCGTTCGTGCATTTGGTTCCGTGGGGTGAATAGCGTGCGCTTTTACGTAGCGCATCCAGTATGAGCGTCCGCGTGCGGCGCGAGCGTTGAGGGATCAGCCCGCAAGCGGAGCCTCCTACAACTTTGCCGCCATCAACCGATCAACTTGCGTTGGCATTCCAGCAAACGCTCGCTCAGGTTCTGAATTTCCACCAACTTGGCGTGCGCGCTCGGTTCGCTGCCCGGAATCTGCAGCAATGCGTTGGCTTGATCATGAATCCGACCATGCAACGCCTCGACCTCCTGCAAAAAATCCAGGTGTGACGCGGAAATGTTTTGGCGAGTATTTTCCAGCCAGACGCCAAAATGGCACTTGCGGTGATCCAGCGGCGGCGGCGAGCTCCTTTCACCAGCCTGGAAGTTGGCGATTTCCTTCAGCCAGGCGCGGTGCTGAACGCTGGCATACAGGGCGGAAAACTCGGATGGAGCAAGTTGGCGTATGGCATTCCAGGTGGCGGGTGGCCGCCATTGCACCGCCCAGGCCGGCATCTCGCCCGGCGGCATCGGGCGGGCAATGCCATAGCCTTGTGCCAGGTCGCAGCCGAGTTGCAGCAAGATCTCGCCATGCAGTTCAGTTTCCACGCCTTCGGCGATCACCTGCCGCTGAAAAGCGGTTGCCAGTCCCTGCACGCCTTGCAGGATGGAGAGATCCTCCGGATCGAAGAGCATGTCGCGGACGAAACTCTGGTCGATCTTCAAGAGTTCAACCGGCAGATGCTTGAGATAGGTCAGTGACGAATAGCCGGTGCCAAAATCGTCCAGCGCGAAGCTCACGCCCATGCCAACGCAGGCGTTGATGACTTGCGAGACATGGTGAATGTCTTCCAACGCGCTGGTTTCCAGCACTTCTAGCTGCAATTGCCCCGGCTTTACCGCCGGATGCGCGGCGAGCAGCTTTTGCAGGCGGGTTACAAAATCGGGTTGCTGCAGGTGCAGGGCGGAGATATTGACACTGACCGGCAGTTCCAGCCCCAGACCACGCCAGGTATCGATCTGGGTCAGCGCGGTATCGACCACCCATTCGCCGAGTTCGATTTCGATGACATGCTTTTCGATGATCGGCAGGAAAAGTGCAGGCATCAGCAACCCCCGCTCGGGATGCTGCCAGCGGACCAGCGCCTCGGCGCCGATTACTTCGCCACTTCGCATGTTGACCTTCGGCTGGTAATGCAACAGGAACTCTTTCTGGCTGAGCCCGCGCCGGAAGTCTTCCAGACTTTCATGATGGCTGCGCACATCGCGATCGAGATCGGCATCGAACAGGTAGTAACGGTTCTTGCCGGACAGCTTGACCTGATACATGGCCTGATCGGCCTGGCGCAACAACTGGTCGGCTTCGATCGGCTCCGCCTGCGGATAGAACGTAACGCCGATGCTGCAGGAGACTTTCAGCACGCGATCATCGTATTGCACCGGTTTTGCGCACACTTCCAGCAAGCGCTGGATCATCGGCAGGCAATCGTTGAATTGTTGCAACTCATCCATCACAGCCACGAATTCATCGCCGCCCATGCGGGCGATGGTGTCGCTTTCACGTAACGCGCTGCGCATCCGCTCGGCGATCGCCATCAGCAATTCATCACCAGCCTTATGACCATGATGGTCGTTGATCTCCTTGAAACCATCGAGATCGATCAGCGCGACAGCCAGTTTGGCACCCCGCCGTCTGGCCTGGGTCATGGCCAGATATAGCCGGTCGGCCAGCAGTACGCGGTTGGGCAAGCCGGTCAACGCATCGAAGTGCGCGAAATGTTCAAGCTGCGTCTGATGCGCTTTCTGCGCGGTGATATCGAGGAACAGGCCGACGTAATGCAGTGTCCGGTAATCCCGGTCGCGTACCGCGCTGATGGTCAGATGTTCGGGATAAATCTCGCCGTTCTTGCGCCGATTCCAGATTTCGCCAGACCATCGGCCATTTACCGCCAGTGAGCGCCACAGTTCCGTGTAGAACTGCGGCGACTGCCGTTCAGACTTCAGTATGCTGGCCTTGCTGCCGATGGCTTCATTGGCGGAATAGCCGGTGATGACGGTGAACGCCTGGTTGACATCGACAATGATGCCGTCAGCATTGGTGATCATGATGCCTTCGCTGGCGCTGGTGAACACGTTGGCCGCCAATTGCAGTTTTTCAACGGACTGCTTGCGCTCGGCGATGTCGTAGCAATGGCCGATGAAACCAATGAAGTTTCCAGCACTGCCGTAACGCGGACGTCCCTGTTCCAGTATCCAGCGATAGTTGCCGTTGGCGTCGCGCAGTCGATATTCGATATCGAAAGGTTCGTGCCGTTGGCTGGCTTCGCTATGGGCCTGCCAGTAAGGCTCGACATCCTCGCTGAAGACGCCTTCCACCCAGCCATTGTCGAGTTCCTGATCGAGGCGACGACCGGTAAAGCGCAGCCAGGTCTCATTGAAGAAATCACGCCTATCGTCGATGCCGGACGTCCAGATCAGCGCCGAACCGCTATTCGCCAGGGTACGGAAATGTTGCTCGCTTTCCCGCAAGGCCAGTTCGGCTTGCTGGTTTTCGCGGCCCAGCTTTTGCAGCGCCCGGTTGCGGCTGCTCAACCGCCATACCTGTAGCATCAGGATGGCGGAAACCAGGCCGATCAGGCTGATCCAGATGCCTTGCCAGCGCAACCACACCTCGCTCAACGTGAAAGTCGGGGTTTGATCAAATGGCGGCATGCGCAATGCCCGCGCCAGATTCTCCACTGGCAGGTAATCGCCCGGCGGCGCAAAACCGCCAATGCCCGCCGCATGCGCGGCCGGGTGGTTTTCATCCAGCGCCATCAGGCTGCTGGCGATCTTGCGCACATTGCGGCTGCCAACCTGCGGCAGCGCGACAAACGCCCACTCCGGATAAAGCCGCGTCGAATGCGCATAGGGAAATCCCGGCGTTTGCTGGGCGTTGATGACTCGCAATTGGGTGGGATCGAGTTTTCCCTCGCGGCTCAACTCCTCGATGATGCCGGTCCGAATGAAGCCAAACTCGGCTTTGCCCGCCAGCACGGTGGTCACCACTGCGTCATGGTTGCCGATGATCTGAAGCTCGACCTGATGCGGCAGATGCACGCCGGCCTGGAGCAGTTCGTAAGCCTGGGTCTGGTAACCGCCCAGATACTTGCTGCCCGGCGCGGCGATGCTGCGGCCTTTCAAGTCCGCCAGCCTGGCCAACTCGCCACTCTTGGCGCGCGTGATGATCACACCGCCCAGGCTGCTGACCGCCTGGCCGCTTTCCATGCTGACCAGCGTCGCCAGCGCGCCAGTGAGGTTGTAGCGGCTGCGCAGCAGGATGTAATGACTCGGGTTGGTGAACACCAGATCGAGCTGCTTGCGTTGCAGCGCAAGTTCGATTTCGTTCTGGTCAAGTACCTGCAACTCGACCCGTGTATCACCCAGTTGCGCGCTGAGATAGTCGGCCAGCGGCTGGTAGCGCTTTTGCAGGATTTCCTTCGGCCGATAGGCGAACACACCCAACGTCAAGCTTTTGGTAGTTTGCTGATTGGCTGCGTGCTCAGTGGTGACCGGCTCGGTGGTGACCGGCTTGGTGCTGACCGACCCCGTGGCGGCGAACACAACGGCGGGCGGCGGAGAAATCACCAGCCAAGCCATCAACAGCAAGAACGCCTTGAAATGACGCACCCGAGTCCCCCGAACGTGTTTTCACACAATACGAGCTAGCGAAGTAACTGTTCGCCAATTTAGCTGACAAGCCAAAACTTGCCGCGATGAAAATCAAACAACCAAACGCGCGCAAAAGTGAACTGAAACTGTCAATGCACTTAACCGAGTCGCGCGCTCACCCATTGGCAAGTTGTGTTTGGCAATCTGTGGTTGAAGACTTCAGCGGGTTGCACAAGAACTTACCTGTACCGGACTTATCGGCAACTCAGTCATTTTCTGTAACCAGCAGAACCAGATTCTTGGCGCACGCTTTCGGGGCGGGGAATCCGATGACGTTTTGGTCGCATGCCAGGGACACTTTCATGTCACCGTCGATGAAATCAATCTCCATACTGAAGAAAAAACAAGCGGCACAATCTTGCGAGATTTCTTCCAGACTCGGTTGAGACATGCTGAACTCCCGGTTGTGTGAAGAACTGTCGCCTGTCAGCCTACATCACCCATATTTCTGCAGAAAGACATCCATACCCACTGGATTCCCACTTACGCGGGCATACGGCATCAATCGGCACTTTCAGACGCATGAAATCCCAACACGGCCTCGCCTGCAGAAACTCAGTCACTTCCCGTCAGACCGAGGCTGACCGGATGCGAGACATACACCAGCTTCAAGCCTGCCGCGCTGACGCGCGCAAGCAGCGCGGCGATGCGGCTTTCATCCGCCATGAACTCGATGCTTTCCGGCAACTTGCCGGCGAGTTCGAAGAAGGCATCCTGCTGCATGCCATGCCGCCCGAAGCCGGCCGCTGCGCGATACGCCGTACCGCCGGGAATGCCGAGTTCGCGGGCTTGTTCGAACAGCCATTCATGCAGAGGTCGATGCGCATGTTTGCTGCCTTCCTCGGCAAAGAATCGAATACAAAGCGCCTGCATGGTGGTCTTACCCCCGCAACAGTTTGAACGTCCAGACACCCAGGCCGGTCATCGCCAGCGAGCCAAACAGATGCGCCGACGCGGCGGCCATGGCCCAGCCGAGTTGGTTGCGGCTGATCAGCGTGAAGACTTCACAAACAGCCGCCATTCCGGCGATAAACCGGGATGCTGGACAAAATAGGCAATCGCGACGCCGACCAGATAGCCGCCGACCAGGTTGGCCGCCAGCGTGCCAAAAGGCAGCGTCGGAAACACCGGGTTGAGCCACAAACCCAGGCCCCAGCGCAGCCAGGCGCCGATGGCGGCACCGAGTCCGATGGCAAGGAAGGCGGTCATATTCAGGTTCAAGGTTCAAGGTTCAA
>JAIFLB010000142.1 GCA_020049245.1 Betaproteobacteria bacterium
GCTGACGCCGGACCCGGTCTATTCACTGTTTTACGACAGCCACCCGAAAGCAGTGGAACGAATCGGCAAACTGGAGTCTTACGACACACCAGCCCGCCCGCTGCAACCGTTGCAAGCCTGACCGCCCATTAGAGGAGACACCCATGAAAACCCTGCACCTATCCCTGCTTCTCGCCGCCAGCGTCCTCACTGCGCCTGCCTTCGCCGGCCCGTTCGACAAGGGCAACATCCAGGAAGGCAAGGCTACACATGAAGAGAAATGCAACGCCTGCCACGCCGGCAAATTCAACGGCGACGGCAGCAAGATCTACACCCGCGCCGACCGCCGCGTGAAGAATCCCTCCGGTTTGAGCCAGATGATCACCACCTGCAATGCCATGCTAGGCAACAACCTGTTTCCGGAAGATGAACTGCATCTGGCCGCCTATCTGAATAACCAGTATTACAAGTTCAAATAAACCATGACCGATACCTTCTGCGACCTCTCCAAAGGCAAATGCAAACCCTGTGAAGGCGGCATTCCGCCGCTGACCGCCGAAGAAATCAGCGCGTTGATGCCAAAGCTGGCAGCCGACTGGCAAGTGGTGGACGGCAAATTGCGCCGCGATTTCAAATTCGCCGACCACTACATCACGATGACCTTCGTCAACGCCATCGCCTGGGTCTCGCACCAGCAAGGCCACCACCCCGACCTGGCAGTCGGCTACAACACCTGCCGCGTCGAATACATCACGCACGCCATCAACGGACTGTCGGAATCCGACTTCATCTGCGCAGCCAAGATCGACGCACTGTTCGCGCTTTGATCCTGCCAGCAGGGTTGATAGCTTTTGTAGGATGGGCCAAGCGCAGCGGGCCCATCATTCAGCATCCGCAGTTTGGGGAGATGGGTCGTTGATCAGCGGCCGCGTCGTCGCCGCGCACGGCCGCCGTTTCCTGATCGAAGCGGGTGACCGCATCGTCGAATGCGTCACCCGTGGCCGCAAAAGCGACATCGTTTGCGGCGACCAGGTCGATTTTGAGATGACCGATGCGGACAAAGGCGTCATCGAAAAAGTCGCCACCCGCAAGAACCTGCTCTACCGCTCCGACGATTTCCGCAGCAAGCTGATCGCCGCCAATCTCGACCTCGCCGTCATCGTGGTCGCCGCCGTGCCCTACTTCCGCGAAGAACTGCTGATTCGCTGCCTGGTCGCCTGCGAAAGCGCCGATATCCCGGTGCTGATCGCACTCAACAAATCCGACCTGCCGGAAACCGCCGCGCTGCATCAACACCTGGAAAACTATGTCCGCCTCGGTTACCCACAAATCACCGTCTCCGCTCGCGGCGACCTCAGCCAACTGCAAGCGCACCTGAACGGCAAGACCAGCGTCCTGGTCGGCGCCTCCGGCGTCGGCAAAAGCACCTTGCTCAACGCCCTGGCGCCAGAAGCCAACGCCGCCACCGGCGAAATCTCCCTCGCCCTCGACGCCGGCAAACACACCACCACCAACGCCCGCCTGTTCCACCTTCCCGGAGATGAAAACAACCCTGGCGGCGACCTGATCGACTCACCCGGCATGCAGGAATTCGGCCTCACCCATCTCAGCCAGGCCGAACTGATGCACGCCTTCCCGGAAATCCGCGCCCGCGCCGGCGAATGCCGCTTCTACAACTGCCGCCACCTGAAAGAACCCGGTTGCGCCGTGCTGGCGGCAGCGCAAGCCGGAGACATGCTGCCGAACCGGTTGCGCGTGTATCAGAGTCTGGTCGGGCAGCTCACTTCATAACGCTCACTGAAGTAGTGACCGATACGCGAGCGCCGCGTTACATCAGCGGACATCGCCTCATGACATCGGTACATCGAGCAGCTCACACAGCTCACCAGATACGCTTCACGCCATAGCCATCAAAAACGGCATCGGCGGACACCAGGGTGAGTTTTTCTTCCAGGGCCTGCGCGGCAATGAGGCGATCAAACGGGTCGCGGTGGTGAAATTCGAGCGATTCGACACGGGCAACGTGGCGAAAGGCGATGTCCAGTTGCACAAAGCCGTTGGCAGCAAGCTGTGACGGGAAGTACTGGCGCACGCTGCTGGCCAGTGTGAGCTTTCCCAACTGACTTTTAATGGCCATTTCCCAGGCGCTGGCCAAGCTGACAAAGCAGTCGTTGGAGGCATCGGCAATGACTTTTCGGGATTTGGCGGGCAGACGCGGATCATCGTCCACCCACCAAAGCAGAGCGTGGGTATCCAGCAACAGACGCATCAACGGTATTCCGCGAAATCGTCCAGAGTGGCATCGAAATCATCCGCCATGTGCAGCAACTGGCCCCTGCCTGAACCGGGCTGACGCGTGCGTTGCGGCGGCTCGATCGGTACCAGCCGCAGCAACGGCTTGTTGTCGCGCGCAATGATGATTTCTTCACCCAACAACGCTTTCTGAACCAGGTCGGACAGATGCGCCTTGGCTTCGCCGATGTTGAACTGTTGCATGATAAGCCTCGCCATGTTGGTCATTTAGTTTGATCAAGATAGCACATACTCAAGACAACCACTGAAGCTCATGGGTACAGCCTGGCAGACAAGCAACTCAGCCGCGCTCAACTCACTCCGGCCAGTGCTTGATATACCGTTTCAACAGCGCGTTCTCGAAGCTGGCTTCTTTCAGGCAGGCGCGGGCGACGTCGTGGAAGGACATCGAGCACGACCAGATGGCTGGTGTGGCTCTTGGTCATCGCGTCGCGGGCGTAATCGACCGAGTCGTCCAGGTTGGCCACCAGCGGCTCTTTTTCCATCAGCTCGCTGACCTTGATTTCGATCGGCGCACAGCCGCGCGCATGCATGCCGCGCAGGATGTCGCGTTCGGTGATGAAGCCCATCATGGCGCCATCGCGCATGACGACGAGGGAGCCGATATCACGCTCGGCCATCAGCTTGACCGCTTCGCAGGCGGAGACTTCAGGATCGACGCTGATGATTTCAGCGCCGGTTTTGTGGGCGAGCACTTCACGTATCAACATGGGGTTTCTCCGGTTGCGGGTCTTTGGGTCAATGCGCCGGGCGCACCAGACCGGCTTCGACCTGGTGCCGCATGACATGCCCCTTGAGCAGTTCGATCAGGGTCAGCGCGAAATCCATCGCTGTACCCGGTCCCTGCGAGGTGACCACCTTGCCGTCGACGACAACGGCGTCCTTCAGGCTGCGCGTGGTAGGTAACTTGAGCGAGTCGAGCACGCCGGGATAGGCGGTAGCCTGTTTGCCGTCGAGCAGGCCGGCTTGTGCCAGCGCCATCGGCGCGGCGCAGATCGCGGTGGTGTAGCAGCCGGTGGCGGCCATGCGCTTGAGCAGCGCTTGCACGCGTTCGTCGTCGCGCAGATGTTCGGCGCCGGGCAGGCCGCCAGGCAGCGCGATGAGGTCAAACTCGCGGGTCAGCACATCGTCCAGATACGCATCCGGTTCGATGCGGATGCCGCGACTGCCTTGAATCAAACCGCGCTGCAGACCGGCGATGACGACTTCGATACCGGCGCGGCGCAGCAGGTCGCTCAGGGTGACGGCTTCCAGGTCTTCAAAACCGGGGGCCAGCGGAATCAAAACACTTGCCATGATGATCTCCTTGCTTGAATGACTTACAGCGCCAGCAGCCGCGCCGTTTCGGTAGCGGCGCGTTCGGCGCAATCGCCGATCGACAGGCCGTTGAGATAGTTGCCGACCAGCGCCAAAGGTTCACGCGTCAATTTGACATCGATTGCGGCCACTCGTTTTGGATGTTCGACACCCGGCGACGGCAGGCGGTTGATGTTGCCGCGCACATGCAGAAAATCAGCCGGCGTGACACCAAGCACGCTGGCGATACGCGCCAGTTTGGCGTCCTGGCCCAGGCGACCAGGTTTGAAGTGGAAGGTGAAGCCGCGCAGCGTGGCGTGCGGCACCGGGTCGCGCGTCACTACCGAGAAAAAGTCGTCATCGACGCCGATCAAACCGGCCACCGCCGTGATCCGGGTTTTACTGGCGGGCAACACAACACCGAGCGCTTCGCTGCTGGACATCGGGAAGGTCTGCAACTCGCGCGCGACGTCCGGCAGGACATCGGCCAGCAAGACGGCAGCGGCATCCACCGGCACAGCAAGAATCAATTGCCGGCAGGCCAGCGGGCCGGATGAGGTCTGCAGCTGATAGCCGGTGGCATCGCGGCTGACTGCGCTGACCACGGTTTGCTTGCGCAATTCGAAATCCGCGCCCTCCGCCAGCGCTTCCAGCAAACCCTGCAAGCCGCCAGGAAAGGTGTATTTGCGCGGCGCGGCCTGCATGCGCGGTTTGCGGCGGAACAGCCATTCAGCGGGAAAGGAATCGGCCGGTTGCGACAGTACGGCGGCAAACGCCGGGCCCAACAGATTACGGTAATTACCGCGCCCAAGCAGACCGCCAAACCATTCCGCGACGCTGAGTCCCGGCTTCGGTTTGCGGATGCCGAACGGCAACGAGAACGCGGCCTGGAAAAAATTCAGCCGCTTCAACGGCGAATGTAGCGTGTTGTCGGCGGCGACAAAGCTGTAACCCATCTTCTCGCGCGGCAACAGATCGTCCAGCCGGCCGCGCGCCTGCAGCGCTTCGAGCAATTGCGAGTAGGAGTTGTAAGCGGTGTGGGCGCCAAGTTCGAGCCAGAAATCGGCGCCGGCTTCGTTAGCCTTGATTTCGTCGTTCAGGCGCCAGCTATAAATACAGCCGCCGACACGCGGCGCCGCTTCCAGAACCAGCACGCGGCGCCCGGCCTGCGCCATGCGCGCCGCCGCAACCAGGCCGCTGACGCCGGCCCCGACGATGATGCAATCCACTGTTTCCATATTTCTTCAACCTCGTTTGACTTACCTTGTTGTGACTTATTCAGTAAAGCGATGAATCAGACGCCGATCTTTTTTCGTTGGCCGTCCCCTGATCGTGCTGCCAGGTTCCATCTGCGCGCGTCGGTTCTCGATTTGCGTCTGCCGCGCGGCGATGCTCTCCGGCGACTCTTCATACAACTCGCGCGCCACCGGCGCCGGGCCGCGATGGTCGGACAGTCCACGCACGCTGACCCGCCAGACCAGATCACCAATCTGGATATGCAGCAAATCGCCCAGCCGAACCTCGCGACTCGGCTTGATGCGCTCGCCGATATTGCCCTTATCACCCATGGCATTCTGGTCGCCGCCAGGACTGATGATGCGCACCCGGCCACCTTCCACCGCCTCCTGCGCCAGGCCGCGCGTCTTGAAGAAGCGCGCCGCCCACAACCATTTGTCGATGCGCAAACGAGCGGCGGCAGCTGGTTCAAATAGATCGGATGACGTGCGACGTGACATGGGGGCATGATAACGCGCATGCACGCCTTGACTGTTTTCTCGCTTCTTCTGCTGGCCAGCCTTTATGGCTGTTCGACCACCCCGGATGCCGCCACTTACCCGGTTGGCAAGCTGCAACTGCACTCGGCCTTGGAGATCGAACCGGATGCTGCCACCGCACGCCTGCAATATGGCCGCATCGTGGCGCGCAACGCGGTGCAGGAACATGACCCGTTCTGCGTGTTTGAAATTGATACCGTGCGACCGGAAATCCAGGTCGTGCAGCCGGGCGAATTTTCGATAACCGGCATTTCACGCAGCATCGAAACCTTTGCCGGTATGCCGGTTTTCCCTCGTTACGCCATGCGGGTCAGTCTGGGTGACGACGATTCCCCTACCCACATCTATTACAAAACCACCTTCCGCTTGCATGATGCTCAGCAACCGGTGCGCGCGCTCACCTGCATGAGCAACCAGAACGCCCCCGGTAACGCCAACTTCATGCGGCATCTGACAATGGCTGAGATACGCAGCGCTTTGGGGTCATGGTTCACGCTGCATCTGGCGCGCTGAAATCAACTTGGCAGATTCAATATCGCCCGCGCGTTGTCGCCGGTCTGGCGGATGACTTGATCGACGCTGTCGCCACGTAACTCGGCCAAGCACTCAGCGATGCGCGCCACTTCCGACGGCTCGTTGCGCCCTGGTTTGCCGGGCGCACCAATCCAGGCCGGCGGCATGTCCGGGCTGTCGGTTTCCAGCACGATGACATCGAGCGGCAATTCTTTCGCCAGCGCCCGCAGATTGCTCGCCCGCGTCCAGGTAAAAGCACCGCCGAAGCCGAGTTTGAAACCGAGTTTGAGATAGGCATCTGCTTGCTGGCGGCTGCCACTGAACGCATGGGCAATGCCTTTGCTGATTTTCAAGCGGCGCAGTTGCTTCAGGATTTGATCGTTGGCGCGGCGGCAATGCAGCAAAACCGGCAGATCGAACTCGCGCGCGATTTTGAGTTGCTCGACGAAGAAATGCTCTTGCGTCGCGTAATCCAGGTCCGGCACGAACAAATCCAGCCCGATCTCGCCAATCGCCACCGGTCGCCAGGCTTCGATCTGCGCACGCAGATCGGCCAGATGCGATTCCTGATGGATATCAATATAGATGGGATGCATGCCCCAGGCCGGCAGGCAGCCGGGATAACGCTGGCAACAGGCTTCAACATCGGCAAAGTTGGCCCGCGTCACCGCCGGGATGATCTGGGTCGCCACGCCAGCGTCGCACGCGCGCTGATAAACGGCGTCGCGGTCGGCGGCGAACTCGGCTGCGTCGAGGTGGCAGTGGGTATCGATTAGTGTGGGTCGCATGTTGCTTTGCATAAGCCGGGATAATCGCACGTCTTTTTCGGAATAAAACCACCTTGCCGTTTTCCCTATCCTCTCCTCGCGTTGCCATCATCGGCGGCGGTCCGGCCGGTTTGATGGCCGCCGAAGTCTTGAGCCAGGGCGATGCACGCATCGACCTGTTCGATGCGATGCCGTCGGTCGGGCGCAAATTTCTGCTCGCCGGCAAAGGCGGCATGAATCTGACCCACTCGGAGGCGCTGGCGCCATTCCTGTCGCGCTACGGCCAGCGTCAGGCGGAAATTGAACCGCTGCTGGCGGCTTTCGGGCCGGAAGCATTGCGCGCCTGGGCACATGATCTCGGCATCGACACTTTCGTCGGCAGTTCCGGCCGCGTGTTTCCAACCGACATGAAAGCTGCGCCGCTGCTGCGCGCCTGGTTGCATCGACTGCGCGGCAGCGGGGTGAATTTCCATGTTCGGCATCGCTGGCTGGGCTGGAACGAAGCGGGCGAGTTGCGCTTTGCTTCGCCGACTGGCGAAACGACGCAGGCGTTCGATGCGGTCATTCTGGCGCTGGGCGGCGGCAGTTGGGCGCGACTGGGATCGAATGGCGCCTGGGTGCCGATGCTGCAAGCACACGGTGTCGATGTCGCCGCATTGAAGCCTTCGAATTGCGGTTTCGATGTCGGCTGGAGCGCGCTTTTTAAAGAGCGTTACGCCGGCCAGCCGCTGAAGTCGGTGACGCTGACATTTGGCGAATTTCAGCGCCAGGGCGAGTTTGTGGTCTCCGAGAACGGCATCGAAGGCAGCCTGATCTACGCCGCCTCGGCCGCCATTCGCGACACCATCGAAGCCAACGGCAGTGCACAAATCTGGCTCGATCTGGCGCCGGGAAAATCACTGCAACGGGTCATTGCCGAAGTCGTGCATCCACGCGGCTCGCGTTCGCTGTCCAGCCATTTGCAAAGCCGCGCCGGCATTACCGGCGTCAGCGATTAAAGCCTTGCCATTGACGCTGATCGCGCCGCGTCCAATTGACGAAGCGATCAGCAGCGCCGGCGGCGTGCGCTTCGAGGCGATGGACTCAAATTTGATGCTTACCGCCCTGCCCGGCGTGTTTTGTGCCGGCGAAATGCTGGATTGGGAAGCGCCCACCGGCGGCTACCTGCTCACCGCCTGCTTCGCCAGCGGTCGCGTCGCCGGCGCGGGGGTACTGGCGTGGTTGGTAGGGCGGAAAAGCGGCCTTATCGCGCCTTCCGCCGCATGATGTCGGAAGGCGCCGGCATAAAGACGCCGGCTTTTCCGACCTACGGGTTCTGCCAAACCACACGCGGGAACCTTCTCGATCCAACTCAGATCACAGAAACCATCTGTCATTTTCGACAGGTAGAATGCGCCCCGCTTGCAAAGCGCCGCTTTGACGCCATTTAAGACACTGTTACAACTTGGAGATTACTTCGATGCAACGCATTTTTTTATCTTTGTTCGCTGTGTTCTTTGCCTTTGCACTGCCGGTCTATGAAGCAGAAGCCAAGCGCATGGGCGGCGGCAAGTCGTTTGGCATGCAGCGCCAGGCCACACCGATGAAGCGTGATGCCAGCCCGCAACAGACACAAAACGCGCCGGCGGGACAGAACGCCGCTGCCGGTGCAGCACCGAAACGCAACTGGATGGGCCCGCTCGCCGGTCTCGCCGCCGGTCTCGGTATTGCCGCGCTGCTGTCGCATTTCGGCCTGGGTGAAGGCGTCGCCAACTTCCTGATGCTGGCGTTGCTGGCGTTTGCCGCATTCATGCTGGTGCGTTGGTTCCTCAACCGCAACAAGCCAGCGATGCAACGGCCGATGCAATATGCGGGTCAAGGCGCCGATCAGAACGCTCCCGAGCCGATGCGTTTCGAAGCACCGGCTGCCGGTTCAGTGGTACCGGGCAGCATCTATGACAAGTCCGGTCAGGGCGATGCCGCTGCGACCTCGTCTGCCGCAGCAGTTGCCACCTTTCCGCCCGGCTTCG
>JAIFLB010000060.1 GCA_020049245.1 Betaproteobacteria bacterium
CCAGGTATTCGCCATGCCAGATTGAAATCGCGGCGGTGAGCAAGGCAAGCGAAAACAGCGCAAACAGGGGACGAAACATCAAGGTCAGCGCAGTTGCGCCGATAAGGTGGAAATTCAACCCCGGTTTGATGCCGGTTTTGATCAGCCAGAGTCCGAGCAGGCAGACGGTAGCGGCAAGGAAAATGTTCAGATTGGTGGTGTCGCCCAGCATCCGCCAGCTTGCTTTGCGCGCGATCAGCGCGCCGAGCAGGGCGGCCAGGAGCCAAAGGCCCCATAGCCAGTGGGAAGGAAAGTTGTTGGCGACCAGGTTCATGTCGTTGCGTCCGAAGCGAAGTAGAGTGAAGTAGAGCGAAAACAGCGTAAAGAAAGGGGCAGGTGAATGCCGCCGATTCTATTAGAAAGTGCTGATGCAGCAGTCGAACCCGTTTTGGGCCGAGGCGGTTTTTTGGATGGCAGGATTTCCCTTCAGGGCCGCCATCTCTATGTTGCGCGGGTGCATCGCCTATCATTCGGCCAACTTGAATCATGCAAACTTGATACGGACTCCTGTTCCATGCTGATCGCAGTTGCCAAGTCCTGGCTTGAGGTTTTGCCGCGCCGGTTGAGCGCATTTTTCCTGCTTGTTCTGTTGCTCACGCCGCTGTTCGGCGCAACCTCGGCTGCCATTGCGAGTGAAGTTCGCATCGGCGTGCTGGCATTGCGCGGGGCGGACAGGGCGGTGCAGAGCTGGTCGGCCACCGCCGATTATCTGGCGCGCAAGTTGCCTGGCCAGACCTTCCGCATTGTGCCGCTCGGGTTTGATGAAATTCATCTGGCGGTGCGCCAGCGCAGCGTCGATTTCGTTCTCGCCAACCCCAGTTTTTACGTCGAACTCGAGTCGCTGTATGGCGTCAGCCCGGTGGTCACCATGCGCAGCAAGCACAATGGCGGGCCGGGTTACAGCCAGTTTGGCGGGGTCATCTTCACCCGCGCCGACAGACCTGAAATTCACCAGTTTGACGATTTGAAGGGCAAGGTGTTCGCTGCGGTGGATGAGGATTCGTTTGGGGGTTGGCATGCTGCCTGGCATGAATTGCTGCGCCAGGGGATCAAACCAGAGAAGGATTTCAAAGCGCTGAACTTTGCCGGTACCCACGATGCCGTGGTTTTTGCCGTGCGCGATGGCAAAGCCGATGCCGGCACGGTGCGCACCGAGACACTGGAAAAGATGGCAGCGGAAGGATTGATCCAGCTGACTGATTTCTACGTGCTGGGTGAACGTCGGCAGGACGACTTTCCGTTGCTGTTGAGCACCAAACTTTATCCGGAGTGGCCGCTGGCCAAGTTGAAGGGAGTCTCGGACACGGTGGCGGTGCAGGTGGCGGTGGCGCTGATGCAGATGCCGTCCGACGACCCCGCCGCAGTGGCCGGCCAGATCATGGGCTGGAGTTTGCCGCTGAATTACCAGGCGGTGCATGAAACCTTGCGCGCCCTGCGGATTGGCCCCTATGCGCATGAAGGCAAGCTGACGCTGGACGAGCTGATGGCCCAATATGGTCTCTGGATCATCGCTGTGCTGCTGTTCCTGCTGCTGGCGTTGATGGTGGCGATTTATGTCAGCCGGATCAATCGTCGTTTGCGCCAGCATCAGCACGAACTGAGTTCGCTCAACACGGACCTGGAAGCGCGCGTCCGCGAACGCACCGACCGGGTTGAAACGCTGCTTGACCGCGAGCGTTATCTGCGCGGCATTCTGGCCATGGTGGCCGACGTCAACGAGATTCTGATCACCACCAGCAGCCAGGATGAAATGCTCAAAGCCTGTTGCGATCGGCTGGTGGCGAACCCGGATTACCATTTCTCCTGGATCAGTCTGTTGCGTGACGGTGAACTGGAAGTCGTCGCCAAGTCCTATGGCCATGCGGATCTCTCGCGCAAGTTGCGCTATTGCCTGGGCGAGGGGCCGGCCACCCTGGCGCTGCATGAAAACCGAACCATCACCTGGCAGGGCGACAGGATCGATTCAATCCTGGTCGAAGCCGGCATCTCCTCGGTCACCTCGCTGCCCTTGCGCCGCGATGCGTTTGCGCAGCCTTTCGGCGTGCTCTGCGTGTTGACTACACGTGTCGATGGTTTCGATTCGGAAGAGGTGGCGATGCTGGAACAACTCGCCGGCGATATCGGTTTCGCTATCCAGTCTTATCGGCATCAGGCCGAAACCGTGCGGTTGCAAGCGGAGCGCATCGGCAACTATGAAGACACCATTCTTTCGATGGTGGAAATGATCGAAAAACGCGACACCTACACCGCCGGCCATACCCGGCGGGTGGCGAAATACTGTGAATTGATCGCCACCCACCTCGGCTACGGCAAGGAGGAGGTGGATCGGCTGAAAGGCGCGGCGATCCTGCACGACATCGGCAAGATCGCGATTCCGGATGCCGTCCTGCTCAAGCCGGGCAGCCTGACCAGCCTGGAATATGACCTGATCAAGCAGCACGTCGAAGTGGGCTACGAAGCCTTGTCGCGCATCGAGATGTACCGCGAATTGGCGGAAATCATGCGGCATCACCACGAACGCCACGATGGTCGTGGCTATCCCAGCGGCCTCAAAGGCGAGGCGATTCCGCGCCTGTCGCGGATCATGGCCGTTGCCGACGCGTTCGACGCGATGACCACCAACCGCATCTACAAGCCGCGCAAGACTGTCGCGGAAGCGCTGGATGATCTGCATGCTCTGGCGGGCAGCGAATTCGATCCGGAAATCGTCGCCGCCGCCGAGTTGTGCCTGGGCAGCGTCCAGCCGCCGCCACTGGCCGATCAGTTGCCGAAAACACAGCTGGAAAAACAACGTTTCGCCTACTTCTTCAACGATCACCTGACCGGTTTGCACAACGCCGAATATCTGCGTTTCATCAGCAAGAGCGGCCTCGATAGCGGTTTTGGCTGGGCCGGCATGGTCATGCTGCAGCACTTCTCGCGCTACAACGACAGCATGGGCTGGGCGGCCGGCAACCAGTTGCTGGCCGGATTCGCCATTCACCTGACGGCGACCTATCCCGGTGCCGTCATCAGCCGGGTGATGGGCGATGATTTCATCCTGCTTGCCGCCACGCCGCTGGTGATCGATGTCGCGCAACTGAAGTCCGGCTCGCCGCTGCGCGATACCGAGATTGAAGTCGAACTGAAGGTGATCGACCTCAGCTCGGAACGGCTGGAAGGGCTGTTGCGCATGATCTGAGCGGCGAGCGGCTCGATGCGTTGTAATCCGGCTCGGATAAGATGCGGTCCCTGCCGATTCATCAGATGAAAGTTACACCATGCGCCTTGCCCTGTTCGACCTCGACAACACCCTGCTCGCCGGCGATTCTGACTTTGAATGGGCGCAATATCTGATCGAACAGGGCGTGCTCGACCGCGAAGTCTACGAAGCCCGCAACCAGACTTTCTACGATCAGTACAAAGCCGGCACGCTGGATATTTTCGAGTTCCTCGAATTTCAGTTGAAGCCGCTGTCGCGCCACCCGCGCGCGCAACTTGACGCCTGGCATGCCGACTTCATGGCGCGCAAGATCATCCCGATCGTCGCCGCCGGCACCCCGGCGCTGCTGGACAAACATCGCGCCGACGTCTGCGTCATCATCACCGCCACCAACAGCTTCGTCACCGCGCCGATTGCCGCACATCTTGGCGTGCCGCACCTGATCGCCACCGAACCGGAACAATATGACGGCGAATTCACCGGTCGCCCGTTCGGTCTGCCCTCGTTCAAGGAAGGCAAGGTTCGCCGCCTGAATGAATGGCTGGCATCACGCGGTGAAAGCTGGGCCGATGTCAGCGAAAGCTGGTTCTACAGTGATTCGTTGAATGACTTGCCGCTGCTGGAAATCGTGCATCACCCGGTTGCCGTCGACCCGGATGCAACCCTGAAAAGCTGTGCTGAGAGCAAAGGCTGGCCGGTAATCAGCCTGCGCTGAGTCTTAGACTTGTCCTGTGAGACAGCCATGGCGGCATCGTTCACCGGAGCCGCGGCTATTGCCAGCGCTCCAGCAGGATCGCGGTGGCAGTCTGGTAATCCTCGGCGGCGCGGGTCTTCGGGGCGAAGTAGCGCACCGGTTTCCCGGCGGCAAAAGACTCGGCGACACGGATATCGTTACGGATACCGGGCAACATGCGCGAGGCTCCGAACTGTTGGGCTACGCTGCCGGACACCTTCTTGTGCTGGCCGATGCGGGTGTCGCACATGATCGGCAGGAAGCCCACGAGGCGCAGGCCCTTGTCCGGGCGACTGCTGGCAACGCGGAACAACACCCGCGCCAGTTGCCGCACCCCTTCGCCCGCGAGAAAGTGGGGCAGAAACGGTACCAGCACCCAGTCGGCGGCGTGCAGGGCGTTAAGCAGCAGGATGTCCAGAGACGGCGGGGTATCGAGGACGATGGTGTCGTAGCGCTCATGCAGCCCTTCCGCATGGAGCGCATGCCGCAGCAGGCTCTCGTCGCGGCTGCCGGAACCATGCTCGAACAACGTATCGGCCGGCAGCAGGTGCAGTTGGTCCCAAGCCGACTCGCGCAGCGCCGGAAGCAGCGGCGAGCCACTGGCGAACAGACCGTGGACAGTGGGTTCCCCCTTCTTCACCTGGATGCCGAGGCCCACTGCGCAATGCCCCTGGGTGTCCAGGTCCACCAGGAGGACCCGCTCGCCACGGGCGGCGAGTTCGGCGGCCAGGTTGACCGCCGTGGCGGTCTTGCCGGTGCCGCCCTTGCGGTTGGTAACGACGAGGACGCGGGCCATGCCGTCAGAACAGTTCGATAGCCGGACGTGCCGGCGCGCTTGTCTGTTTGCCAGTGACGCTGGCATGGGCATCGCGCTGACTGTCCATCACATAGCGGTCAAGATGGCCGTTCAGTCGCTCGGGCAGGGTTGGAGACAAAGTGCCATCCCAGGTTTCGTCCGAGAGGTGCGCTGCCACCCCCTGCAGGTGCTCGTTCAAGCCCCACAGGGCATATTTCACATGGTCGAGGCTCTGGCGCACGATGTCCTGAAACTGGAGATGGCCAAAGACCTGGGTAAGCCGGGCCACCATCTCCTGGTTGCCGCTGTCTACGCCGTTGATCACTTCGAGCAGCACTTTGCTCCCCTCGGAGAAGCGGCCTTCGATCAGGGTGATGTCGTCGATGATCCGCTTCAGGTTGGACGAGACTTCGTGGTTGTTGACGGCATCACTGGCCCGGGTCAGTTCATCCTCGGCGTGCTGGGTGGCCGCCGCGATTTTTTGGGCGATGTCCGTTGCGGCACTCGCGGTCTGCGCAGAGAGTTTCCTGACTTCGTCGGCCACCACGGCGAAGCCGCGCCCGGCCTCACCCGCCCGCGCTGCCTCGATGGCGGCATTGAGGGCCAGCAGGTTGGTCTGGCTGGCGATTTCGGAAATGACACCCACCAGCGGTGTCAGGGCGCCCACTTCATCGGATAGGCGGCGGATTCGCTCGAAATTTCGGTTCAGTTCGGCGGCTTGCTCACTCATGTGGTTGGACAACACGCCAACGATGGTCTTGTTGTAGCCGGACTGCTGCCGCATCACCTCGGTCAACTGCATGCCGTTCTGCATGGAAGCGCCGATGCGCTCCACCTGGGCGTGTGATTCCTTGTGCAAGGCATCCAGCTGCTCGATGGCCCCGATCACCCCGGACTCCGTCTGGGTCAGAGCGGCATCCAGTTGTCGGGTCATGATGTCGGCGTAGGGTGCCACCTGGGTCAGTTCCTGGTTGATGCCCTGCTTTATGACTTCGCAGTGAGCCATTTGGGTTATTCGGAACTTGCACAGATCGTTCAACCACAGGAGTTCGTGCTTCATGGAGGGCCAGGCGAACAACAGGGTCAACGGGACGAAACTGAGCATGGTGAGCAGGGTGGTGATGACAATCTCGCCGGGCTTGCCGAAGCCAAGCGGATACAACCAGTGATTCAGGATCCACTCCGAAAACAACAACGCGATCATCACGTTGAGCGCTGTCGCCGCCAGAGCCGACAGCGCAAGCCGCCGGACGAGGCCCGGCCGTGGAGAATTGCAGTTCTTGTTAGACATGGCTTTTCCAGCCCGAGATGGCCTCAGGCCCCCGGCAGAAGTTGTTTGATGACCTTGACCAGGTCGGGACCGGCTACCGGTTTCACCAACCATCCAGTCGCTCCCAGCTTCTTGGCCTCATCGCGCCGGTCGGAACTGCCTTCGGTGGTCAGGGTCAGGATCGGAGTGAAACGAAAGCCGGGCAGAGCCTTCACCTGCTTGATGAGTTCGATGCCGTTCATCTTCGGCATGTTGATGTCGGTGATGATCAGGTCCGGCTTCAGACCCGACTTCAGCTTGGCATAGGCGGCCTCGCCGTCGCCGGCCGTCTCCACCTTGAAGCCGTTCATTTCCAGGGTGGAACGCACGCTCATCACCATGGTGGTGGAGTCGTCGACGTAAAGAATGGTTTTTGCCATGAGGGGTCTCCAGATTCGAAATCGTCAATGCGGCCGCAGCAGGGCTGCACGCAGCCAGTCGGCGAAGAATGGATCCTTGGGCCATGCCTTGACGCTGGCGCAAGCCGCCATCAGCACCTGCAGGTTGGCCGCGTGAAGGTGGGTGCAGTCCGCCAGGTCGACGCGACCGGCCGGCTTCTTCTGCAACCATTCCAGCAAGGGCTCGGCTTCCTCCACCGACACCACGTCACGGAACAGCGCCAGGTTCTTGCGGAATTCGATAGCCATCACATGAGCTCCTTGACGTTAAGCACCATCAGCACCGAGCCGTCGCCCATCAGCGCCGAACCGGAATAGCAGCCCAGGCCCGCCAGCACCCCGGTCATGGGCTTGAGGATGATGTCCACGGTCTCGCGGAAATCGTCCACCAGCAGACCTACCGACTCTTCGCCCAGGCGCACCACCAGCACCGCCAGTTCGTCCTGGTCGTTGGCGATGGGGGGCGTGGCCAGGCCCAGCAGCTTGTTGAGGGATTTCAGCGGCACGATGCGACCGCGCAGTACCGTGGCCATGGATCGCTTGATGGTGCGGATGTCGGTGCGCGCAACGCGCACGGTTTCAACCACGTTGTCCATGGGCAGGCCGAAGATCTGACCATCTGACTCGATGATCATCACGTTGGTCACCGCCATGGACAGCGGCAGCGACAGGCGGATGCGGGTGCCGCGCCCCTTCTCGCTGTCCAGCGCGATGGCGCCGTTCACCTTTTCGATGGCGGTGCGTACCACGTCCATGCCGACACCGCGGCCGGACAGGTCTGAGATCACTTCGGCGGTGGAGAAGCCTGCGGCGAACACCAGATTCACTGCTTCCTGGTCGCTCAGGCGTTCCAGGGTGGTCTCGTCGATGAGGCCCTTCTCGTAGGCCTTGCGCTTCACCACTTCCGGATCGATGCCTTTGCCGTCGTCCTGGATCTCGATCACCACCCGGTCCGATTCCTGGGTGGCACGAATGGTGAGGGTGCCTTCGGACGGCTTGCCGGCGGCGCGGCGAACCTCCGGCAGCTCGAAGCCGTGGTCCAGACTGTTGCGCACGATGTGCACCAGTGGGTCGCCCAGGGACTCGATGATGTTCTTGTCGGCCTCGGTCTCCTCGCCTTCCAGCACCAGCTTCACTTCCTTGCCCAGTTTGCGCGAGATGTCCCGTACCAGACGAGGAAAACGCTGGAACACAAAGGACACCGGCATCATGCGCACCTGCATGATGGCGTCCTGCATTTCCTCAGCGATGCGGTTGATCACCGCGTACTGGGCCTTGATCTCGCGCGACAGTTCGCGCACCCCGAACACCGTCTCGGCGCGACCGGCAAGATAGGGCAAGGCATTCTTGGCGACGACGATCTCGCCGATCAGATTCATCAGCAGGTCGATCTTGGCCTGTTCCACCTTGAGGCTCTTGGGACCGCTAAAGGCGTCTTCCGCGCGGCGGCCGAACTTGACGTCGCCTTCGCCTTCGCCGGCGGACTTCGTGTCTTCAGCGGGGAGCACCACCACGGGCGCCGCTTCAGTGGCCTTATGTTCTGGCGCGGCGGGCGCTGGTGCCACCGACTCGGTGCTGAAATGGCGATCCAGCCAGTCCAGCAGGGGGGCGGCCGATGCATCGTCCAGGGCCGCCGCGCTGGCGGCCTCCAGGCCGGCGATCTCGTCCTCGCGTTGGCACGCGCGCAGACAACCGCTCAGTGTGCTGATCACGGCCCGGACCCGTCCCATCTGCCAGGCTGCCTCGATGGGCAGGCCCAGGATGGCGCGCTGGGTGGCGACGAGGGCGGCCAGGGAAGCCTGTTCCTCGGGCGACATTTCCTCGGGCGACATTTCCACGGGCGACATCCGGGTTTCCGCGGCCGTGCATGGTTCGTCTTCGACGCTCGGCGCCATCGCAGTGACAGCGAGCCAGTCGATGGTCTCCAGGTTGCGCAGGGACTCGATGACGACGCCCTGGGCGGCGTGGTTGTCCGGCTCGAGTTCAAGCAGCAGCAGCAGCCAGCGCAGTGCGGAGGCCAGCCACAGGTCCGGGTTGGACAGCTCAAGCATGGTGCGCGCCGCATGGGCGAGGCTGCCGTTGTCACCACGGCCCAGAGTGTCCAGGGCCTCGACGACGAAATCCTCGTATACCGGGCCGCCGTTGGGATCGCCCTGGGGCTGCACCAGGGCCAGCGCGGGAATGGCCACCCTGCGGATTTGCTCCGGCATGTAGCGGTAGTACTCGTCCAGGTCGGCCCGGGATGCCGTGGTCAGGAGATGGAAATCCAGGATACAGCGGTAGGCGTCCACCTCCAGCAGCTTGGGCCAGGCCTCACGGGCAACGACGCCGCCCCAGAGGACGCCCGGGGTCTGCCGCGCCTGGAAGAAGGGATCGTCGCCGCTGAAGAAGCAGCCTTCCTCAGGAGTGTAGGTCAGCCAGTGCAGCGGTTCGCCCTCGTGAGCAAGGCGGAAGGCGGCCATGCGCACCACTTCCGGCAGGGTTTCCAGGGGTGGCAACGCGGCCGGGGTCGGGATCGGCTGCTCGGTGGATGACGGTACGGCTAGAGGCACACCTTCCACTGCCGTGCCCGGCACACTGATCAACTGGCGCAGGGAGGCGCCCAGCCGCGCCGACTCCGCCGCGTAAGCGGAACCGATGGCGCCGTTCAGTTCGATTTCGTCGCACAGCATGCCGATGAAATCCATGGCGTCCAGCAGGCGGTCCGCAAGTTCCTGGGAATAGGCGACACGGCCCTGGCGCACGGCGTCCATCAGGTCTTCGCCGGCGTGCAGCACCCGGGTCATTTCCGGGAAATCGAACAGGCCGCTGTTGCCCTTCAGGGTATGAACGAAACGGAAAAGCTCCGTCATCAGTTCGGCGTCGGCCGGAGCCTTCTCCAGTTGCATCAGCTTTTCGCCGATGCCCTGCAGGAAATCCCGGGCTTCCGAAAGGAATTGTTCGAGCAGGGGAGTCATGTCAAGCCTCGCCAATGAGCAGGCGCACATGCACCAGCAGCTGCTCGGGTTTCGACGGTTTGATCAGGTAGGCGTTGGCGCCGGAGGCGTAGGCCTGACTCTGGTCGCTGGCTTCGGCTTCGGTGGAAATCATGATGGCGGGGGGCTGGGGAATATCATGGCCGCGCAGTTCGCGCAGGAAGCCATAGCCGTCCAGCTTGGGCATGTTGATGTCGACCATGTACAGGTCGTAGGCGCTCTGCAGCGCTTTCTCCAGCGCTTCGATGCCGTTCACCGCTTCGTCCACCGTGTAGCCGGCAGATTCGAGAATGGTACGGTGGAACATGCGAACGGTAGCCGCGTCGTCGACTATGAGGATGCGTTTCATCGTGGCTCCAGGGGCTTTTGGTAGACGATGGCTTCGGGAAACTTGCGCACCTTGTAAAGGGACGAGATGCGGCTCATGGACTCGGAATGCCCCAGCAGGATGAAGCCGCCGGGGTTGAGCGCGTCGTAGAAGGTTTCCGCCGCTGACTTGCGGGAGACGTCGTCGAAATAGATCAGGAGATTGCGGCAGAATACGACGTCGAAGTTGCGGTAGGGGCGGGTATCGGCGCGGTCGGACAGGTTCACTCGGGTGAACTCCACCGCACTGCGCAATTCATCGCTGATCTGGTAATTCTCGCCGCTGCGGGCAAAGTGCTTCTGCAGGATGCGACCGGGCAGTTGCTGAACCGCCCTTTGCGAGTAGATGCCCTGGCGCGCCAGGGCAAGGATGCGAGTATCGATGTCCGAGGAGACGATCTCCACATCCCAGTCGTTCAGCCCGGCCCAGTATTCGAGCAGGTAGATGGCAATGGAATAGGGCTCCTCCCCCGACGAGGAGGGAATCACCCAGATGCGGATCGGGCCGCTATCCTGCTTGCGCGCGGTGATCTCAGGCAGGATCGAATCCACCAGGCACTTGAACTGGTAGTCCTCCCGGAAGAAGTAGGTTTCATTCACCGTCATCAGGTTGGTGAGCTGCTGCAACTCCTCGCCGGAAGCCTGGAAACGCAGCAGGGTGAAATAGCTGCGAAAGCTGTCGCTGACAGTGGCCTCGATCCGCTCCGCCAGTCGCTTGTCGACGAAGTAGCGCTTGGTGCCGTCGAACTGGATGCCGGTCTTGCGATAAAAGAATTCCCTGAACTTCTGGAAGTCTTCTTCGCTGATACTGATGTCAGCCATGGAGGCTCATCCTTCGGCGATGCGTTTCAGGGCCAGGTCGGCGGCGAACTGGATATAGGGCTCGTCGGCAAAGCGCGCCTTGAGCCGTTTGAGGGGTGCGCCGGCGGCCGCAGAGCCCACCTCGCCGAGCAGATCGACGGCGGTAGCGCAGACGTTGACCTCTGCGTCGTGTTCGATGACCTCGATCAGCCAGGGCTCCACGCCGGGATGGCGCAGGGATTCCAGAATGTTGACGGCGAAGATGCGCAAGTCAGCGTCCGGGTCGGCCAGCAACCCGCGCATGATGGGAGCCACCTCGTCGGGCAGTTGTTGCATGGCCTCGATGGCCTCGTTGCGCAGGGAGGCATCCTGGCTGCGCAGACATTCCACCAGGCCGGCCACGGCCGTCCCATCGCCCAGGCCGGTCAGGGTGGAGAAGATGATCTCCCGCACTGAGGCGTCATCCTCGCGCCGCAGACGTGACACCAAATCGCCCGCCGCCTCGTGGCAGTCGGCCAGGTCCCTGGCCGCCCAACGCCGCACCATGGGGTCGGGGTTGTCCAGTTCCAGCACCAGGCTGGCGCAATCACGCGGCATCTTGCGCTCGTCCTGGGCAACCGCATCGCTGGTTCGATTCTTGATGAAAGCCATGGCTTCCCCTTTAGCGGCCGGCCCAGACATTGAGTTGGGGGGCGATCTTTTCCAGCGGCAACACCAGACTGGCGCCGCCGCGCTCGATGAGTTCGGCGGGCATGCCGAATACCACCGCGGTTTCTTCCGATTCTGCGATCGTCCGACCGCCGCGCTTTTTGAGCTCGGTAAAGGCATCGGCTCCGTCGTAGCCCATGCCGGTGAGCATCACGCCCACCACCCGCGCCGGGTCGTAGTGCTCGAGTACCGAGCGGCCAAGCAGTTCCACCGACGGGTGCCAGAGAAACTCCCGGGTTTCCGGCCTGGAGATGACTGTTGGTCTGCCGCCGCGCTGCACGACCTGCATGTCGGCGCCGCCCTTGGCGACATAGATCGTGCCGGCTTCGATGGCCATCGGTGAGGCGGCTTCAACCACCCGAAGCAGGCAAATACTGGCCAGTCGTTCGGCAAAGGACTTGGTGAAGGCGCCCGGCATGTGCTGGGCCACCAGCACGGGCCAGGGATAGTCGGCGGGCAAACAGGGCAGGATGTCTTCCAGGGTGCGCGGACCTCCAGTGGACACGCCGATCACGACCAGGCCATCGCCGGCGACGCCGCGACGTATGGCGACCGGGCGCTGTGGCGGTTTCTCGCGCTCCTCGCGCAGGCGCTGCGCCAGTCCCCGGATGGTGCTGCCGCCCTTCAGTTTGGCGCGAGCGGCGGTGCGCACCTTGCCGACCAGTTCCTCGCGGATCTCGCCGATGGACAGGGAGATCGTGCCGCCCGGTTTGGCGATGTAGTCCACGGCGCCCAGGTTCAGGGCCTCGAAGGTGGCCAGGGCCCCTTTCTCGGTCAGGGACGAGACCATCACCACCGGCACCGGCCGCTCCACCATGATCAGCGACAGGGCGGTGATGCCGTCCATTTCCGGCATGTTGATGTCGAGGGTGACGACATCGGGCTGGAAGTCGCGGTTTTCCTCCACGGCCTCCCGCCCGTTGCGCGCCTGGTGGATCAGGAAGTCGCCTTCCTCCTGAAACAGGCTGGTCAACTGCCGGCGCATCAACGCCGAATCATCGACTACGAGCAGCTTGATCATGGCTGTGTTCCAGGTCGGATCAGGCCGCCATCCGGGCGAGGTCATCCAGGTCGTTGCGCTCGACCAGATGGTTGGGGTCGATCAGCTGCACCATGCGCTTCTGCTTCTCCAGGTTGGCCATGCGCGCCAGCAGTCTGGCCTGATCGGCGGACAGGCGCGGCGCCGGTTCGATGGCGGCCTTGTGGATCTTCAGCACTTCGGCCACCGAGTCGACGATGAAGCCGGTCCGCACGCCCTCGATCAGGAACACCATGACGCGCTGTCTATCCGAGCGTTCGACCGTTTCCAGACCAAGCCGGCGGCGCAGATCGATCACCGGCAGCACGGCGCCGCGCAGGTTGATCACGCCTTCGACGAAGGGGGGCGCCTTGGGCACATGAGTCAGTTCCTCGGGCACCCGCACAATTTCCTGCACGCTATCGATGGGCACCCCATATTCTTCATTGCCCAGGCGGAATACCACCACCTGTTCGTCGTCGTCGTCGGCGTCGTCTTCGAGCTCGGCCGTCGTCGCCCGTTCCTCGTCATCACTCAGCTTGTCCACGGACTTCAAAGCCTCCTTCACGGATGTATGGCCGAACAGGTTGGCGGCGGAAATGATCGATACCAGCCGCTTGCCACCGTCGAGCCGGCAGATTTCGGAGATGTCGGCGAGTTCGCCTTCGCGCGCCAGCAGCGGGGGCATGACGTCCACCTCCGACTTGGCAACCCGCAGAACTTCGTTGACGTTGTCCATCACCACCCCTACCGAGGCGGAACCCAGGGCCACCACCACGATGCGGCTGTGCTCGTTGGCTTCCTGGGGCGGCAAGGCAAACATGCGGCGCAGGCTGACCAGGGGCAACAGGCGATGGCGCAGGGTCATCACGCCGAGGACGTGGGCCTCCGAATGAGGCACGTGGATGATCTGCTCCGGCACCTGAACGATCTCCTGCACGTCCTCGATGGCGATGGCGTATTCCTGGCCGGCCACGTCGAAGCTCACCAGTTGCAGTTCGTCGCTGGTTTCCTCTTCCTCGCCCGCCTCGCCGTTCGCCAGGCTGCCAGCCATGCCGGTGTTGCGGGCCACGGCGGCGATCTCGGCGAATTCCTGGGCGATCAGCTTGGCGAAATCCAGCACCATGATCATGGTGTGGCCGCCCACATCCTTGATAATGCCGGACAGCAGTTCCGTGTTGACCGTGCTGCGGATGCTCTCGACGCCCTCGATGCGGGCGGATTCCACGCCCACCACGCTGGCGACCCGATCCACCACGAAGCCCAGTGGCTGGCCGATATCGATCACCAGGGCGCGGGTGGCGTCGTCGTGTGCCCGCTCCTCGAAGCCGAAGATGCGGCGCAGCGAAATGATCGGCAGGACCTTGCCGCGCAGGTTCGACAGGCCGTCCAGGGCGGCCGGCGCCAGGGGCACGCGTACCACGTCCGGCACCCGGATGATTTCCTGCACCGGCTTCATGTCGACGGCGAACACTTCGTCGCCGGCGATAAAGGTGACGAACTGTTGGGTATCGGATTCCGCGCTGTCGAGGAGGTCATCCTCCAGCAGCGTGCCGTCCACCCGTTCCAGGGGTTCATTGCTCATGACACTCTCCTTGGGTTCGGGGCATCAGGCGCTTTGCAGTTCGTCAGCCAGGGAGGCGATTTCCTCGATGGCGGCGGCCAGTTCCTCGGCGCCCTGCGACTGCTGCTTGGCGGCGGCGGCGGCTTCGGTGGCGGCCTTGTCGGCTTCGGCGGCGGCAGCGGAAATCTGCTCGATGCCCTTTTTCACCTGGCCGATGGCGGCGGCGATTTCGTTGGAGGCGGCGAGAATCTCGGCCGTCCCCTTTTCCACGTCGGCGATATCGGTCTCGATGGTGATCAGGTTGGCAGTGCTGGCCTTGGCCTTCTCCACTTCGGAAAGGGCAGCGGCAAGGATTTCATCCAGGTCGCGGCCGACCACGCCGATCTGGTCCTGGACCGCCTTCACCAGGTCCTTGATCCGGTCGGCATTCTCGGCCGAGTCATGGGCCAGGTTGCGGATGTCGGTGGCCACCACTACGAAGCCCTTGCCGAACTCGCCGGCGCGCGCCGCTTCGATGGAACCATTGACGGCCAGCATGTTGGTCTGGATCGACACCGTGGTGATCGCGTCGACGATCTTGTCGATGCGCCGTGACACCAGGGCCAGGTCCTTGATCTGCTTGATGCTGCCGCGCGTCGCCTCGCCCGAGGTGGTGATGCCGGTGATCAGGGAGTCGATGGCGGTCTTGTTGACGCCGAGCAGGCTCTTGATTGCCAGGACTTTCTCACCGCCGGCGGTGGCGCGTACCTGGGCCAGTTCGACACCCTTCTCGATCTGGCTGATCGCGGCGGACGATTCCTCGGCGGCGGCAGCCTGGACTTCAGAACCTTTGCGGATCTGTTCGATGGCGGCCATGATCTGGGCACCGGAGCGATTGATCTCCTGTACGGCGGAGGAGAGTTCCTCGGCGGCGGAAGCGACTTCCTCGGCGCTCTTGGCTACGTCGGTAGAGTTCTTCAGGTCTTCCGCGATTTCCGACAGGCTTTGCGCCGCCTGCTCGCTCTGGGCTAGGGCCTGGGCCTGTTCGGCGACAGTCTTGGCGGCCTCCTCGGCGGCGGCGGACTGCTCCTCGGCGGCGGCGGCGATGTCCTGGGAGCCTTTCAGCGCCTGTTTGGCCGCCGCATCGGACTGAGTAGCGCCAGTGGCGATCTCGCGCACGCCCTTGACGATGTCGATGGCGTCGACGCGGATCTGTTCCAGTTGGGCGGTGATGGTCTTGCCGTTCTCCACTTCACCCTCGATGGTCTTGGCGGCGCCGCCGATGCCTTCGGCGATCACCTTCACTTCCTGCTGGATCTGGCCCACCAGGTCGGAGATCTGCTTGGCGCTTTTCTCCGAGGTTTCCGCCAGGGTGCGCACTTCATCAGCCACCACGGCGAAGCCCTTGCCGTGCTTGCCGGCCCGCGCTGCCTCGATGGCGGCATTGAGCGCCAGCAGGTTGGTCTGGTCGGCGATGCGGGCGACGGCCTTGACGATGTCGCCAATACTGGCGGCCTGCTTCTCCAGTTCTGCCACCATTTCCACTGAACCGGCCTGTCGCTGCGCCGCCACGCCGACGTTGGTGATCATGACGGCGATGTCGCCACTGGTCTTGGTAACCAGGGCCTGGGTCGCTTCCGACTTGGTCTGGCTGACGTCGGCGTTCTGCAACTGGCGTGTGATCGAAGCGCCCACCTGGGTGAATGCGGCCAGGGATTCCTGGGCAGCGCCCGAGGCCTCTTCCGCACCGGTGGCGATCTGGTCGCTCGAACGCTTCAGTTCCTCGGCCGCCGAAGCCGCCTCGTTGATGCCCGATGACAGTTGGCCGGTGGCTGCCGCGATGCGCTCTGCCGCCTGCTGCTGCTTGCCCAGGGTGCGGGCCTTCTTGCGCTGGGCTTCCGCTTCGCGGGCGGCCAGAGCAGCGGACTTGCCTTCAGTGGAGGCGGAAGTCGTGGTGGGGGTGACTGTTTTTTTTACGAGGGCCATGCTGCCGTCTCCTGTAAGGGTGAACAACGTGAACTAGCGAGCACCCTGAGGGCACTGGAAAACCGGATCGGGTGCCGAGGTGGGGATCGAAAATCGCGACGGGCAGGCAGGAAAGCCGGGTAACCACAGTCATGGGCGGAGTGCATGCAGGTATGAGAATTCCGACCCTTGCAGGCTATCGAAGCAATGCGCCTGGATAAATACCGGGTCGGTAGTAGGCCCTTTACCGAGAACCCGTTAGGCAACTACCGGGAATCCGGTATTTTTCGACTGGGTGGTCCGACGCATGTTGCCCACCGGTCAACCCGGGTAGTCAACATGCGTCGGACGTATCGGCTACTCCGAACCCTGTTCCTCCGGGATCTTTCCGTTAAAAAGCCGCCCTGGCCGCGAGCCCGATCCGGATCGCCCGCTGGCGACGGCTTTCGGTGTCTACATGTTCCCTGTCCCGTTTCAAGAACGTCAACGACAGTCTGGGCCATCTGGTCGGCGATGAATTCGTCGTGCTGCTGGAGAAGGGTATCAGCCAATCCGGGCGATTGTCGTCCTATGCGATGGCATGGCCGGCTGATTGCATGGGCTTACATGCACCGGCATTGCTCAAAAGTGGCTACATGGTGGCTACACGGGGAAAAAATAGGCAAAGCGTGGACAAAAAAGGCCACTTCAAAAAGTGGCCTAAGTCCTTGATTTCTGGCGGAGAGAGTGGGATTCGAACCCACGGTAACGCAATGCGCTACGCCGGATTTCGAATCCGGTGCTTTCGACCACTCAGCCATCTCTCCACTTCAATTGCGGTTAATTTTCAGCGCTTGGCTGACCCGCATTTCCTGTCAAGACTGGTCATATCCAGGAAAGGGCGGCATTCTAACTGCATTCCCAATATGCCGGCACTAGAAAAGATGACTCGGTTGATGTGGATTTTACGGTTCTGGTGGGCTTTAACCGGCCTTGCTGGGCTGTCTTTGTTGGCGGGTTGTACGCCGTCGCCGTTGCCGCCACCGGAGCAATCCGGTGAGTTGGTGGTGGTGACGCGGAATAGCCCGACCACCTATTTTCTCGATATCGAGTCCAATCCTTCCGGTTTCGAGTTTGACCTGGCGAGTCGCTTCGCTGCTGAGCAGGGCTGGAAAGTCCGCTTTGTGGTGGCGGAGACGCTGGATGAGTTGCTGGAAATCGTTGCTGGTGGCCAGGCGCATATCGCGGCAGCGGGTCTTACTGCGAGCGAGTCACGCCGGCGAACACTGCAATTTGGTCCGACCTATGGGCAGGTCAAGGAATATCTGGTGTGCGGACCGAATGTCAAGTTGCCGCGCGAGGTGAAAGATTTGGTCGGGTTGCGCGTCGAAGTGGTGGCCGGTAGCAGCCATGCCGAGCATCTCAAGCTTTATCAGCGAAAGATTCCCGCCTTGCAATGGGTGGCGCTGGATGTGGCGAGTTCGGACGATAGCCTGGATGTGGCGCGCAACTTCCATCCTCTGTTGCGTCAGGCGTTTGTTTTGTCGAGTGCGCAGCCGCAGGCCTGGCTGGTTGGGAAGGATATGCCGACGCGGTTTTCCCGCCAGTTGGCGGCGTTTTTCAAAGAGTTGGAGAAGGACCGCGCTTTGGTGAAGCTGCGCGAGCGTTACTTCGGCCATGTCACGCGCCTGAAGGAAGCGGATGTGCGCGGCATTCTGGAGAAACGCGGCACGCTGCTGCATGAGTTCAGGCCGCATCTGCACGCGGCGCAGGTTGAAACCGGGCTCGATTGGCGCCTGCTGGCGGCGGTGGCGTATCAGGAGTCGCAGTGGGACGCGCATGCGGTGTCGTTTACCGGCGTGCGCGGTTTAATGATGCTGACCGAGCAAACCGCCGACCACCTGGGCGTGAAGGATCGGCTTGATCCGCGCGAAAGCATCCTGGGTGGCGCACGCTACATCA
>JAIFLB010000064.1 GCA_020049245.1 Betaproteobacteria bacterium
ATCTGGGCGAGGGTGATGAGGCTTTGGCCGGCAAGATGGTGAGCGTGCATTACAGTGGTTACCTGACCAACGGCAACAAGTTCGATTCCAGCGTCGACCGCAATGAGCCGTTCGACTTTCCGCTCGGGCGTGGCCACGTCATTAAGGGCTGGGACGAAGGGGTTGCCGGCATGAAAGTCGGCGGCAAACGCAAGCTGACCATTCCGGCCGATCTAGGTTATGGCGCGCGTGGCGCCGGCGGCGTGATTCCGCCGAACGCAACGCTGGTATTCGATGTGGAATTGCTGGCGGTTCGCTGAATCGTTGTTCGCTGATTTGTTGTCTTGTCGCGCTGCGAGCGGACATCTGAGTTCGTAGGATGGGTCAAGCGAAGCGGACCCATCAACTCGCAACGACTTTCGCGCCGCAAGCGGACGCTCCTACGAATTTGCATCATCGCCTTGTAGGAGCGTCCGCTCGCGGCGCGATCTTTCCAAAACCTACTTCTTCTTGCCCTTCAACCCGGCTTCGATGCGGTTGCACAGGGTTTCCAGAATCTTGATCCGGGCATAGTTCTTGTCGTTTGCCGGGATTAACGTCCAGGGCGCGATCTCGGTGCTGGTGCGATCCACCATGTCGCACACGGCTTGTTCGTATTGCGGCCATTTTTCCCGATTTCGCCAGTCTTCCGGGGTGATTTTGTAGCGCTTGAAACCGGTGTTTTCCCGTTCCTGGAAACGCTTGAGCTGCTCTTCCTGGCTGATCGCCAGCCAGAATTTCACCAGCACGATGTGGTGTTCCACCAGTTGCGTCTCGAAATCGTTGATTTCGCTGTAGGCGCGCATCCAGTCATATTCCTCGCAATAGCCTTCCACCCGTTCGACCAGCACCCGGCCATACCAGGAACGATCGAACAAGGTGACCCGGCCGCGACGGGGCAGGTGACGCCAGAATCGCCACAGATAGGGTTGCGCTTTTTCTTCATCGGTCGGCGCGGCAATCGGAATGACCTGATAGCGACGGGCATCAAGCGCGCCGGTGATGCGGCGGATGCTGCCGCCCTTGCCGGCTGCGTCGTTGCCTTCAAACACGCAGACCACGGAAATTTCACCGAATCTTTTATGCTGGGTCAGCAGGTTCAGGCGGCCCTGGAGTTCTTCCAGGCGAGTCTGATAGGGCTGTTTATCGAGTCTGGCATCGAGATTCAGCGCTTTCAGCAGATGCAGATTGTCGACCGCCGTTGGAAGTTGCGGCGCTGGCAGGGCTTTGGCCGGGGCGGGGTGTTGATCCAGCCGATGGCGAAGGTTTTCCAGCAGGATGCGGCCAAATGTCAGGCTGCGGAAGCGCTCATCTTCGCCTTCGATGATGTACCACGGTGCTTGTGCAGTGCTGCTGATGCGCAAGATCTTCGAGCTGGTTTGCAGGAATTCGTCGTAATGCCTGAAATGCTCCCAATCCCGCTCGGAGACCCGCCAACGGGTGCGCGGATCTTTCTGTAGCGTCTTGAGGCGCTTTTCCTGACGGTCCTTCGATAAGTGAAACCAGAACTTGAGCACCAGCGCGCCTTCATCGACCAGCATGCGTTCGAACCGCACATTGCGCGCAATCGCCCGGTCCAGCCCGGCATTCTTGATGCGACCATAAACCCGGTCGAGCAATGGCAGGCTGTACCAGGAACCCTGAAACACCGCTGTCTTGCCTTTCGGTGGCAGCGCTCGCCAGAAACGCCACATCGGCGGACGATCGCGCTCCTCATCGGAAGGCTCGCCCATCCCGTGCGTCTCGATATGACGCGGGTCGAGCCACTGATTGAGCAGGCCAACGGTTTCGCTACGCCCGGCGCCATCGACGCCGCCGATCAGAATGACCAGCGGAAAGGCGCGCGTGCTGACCAGATCGTATTGCGCGTCGAGCAATGCTTCGCGCAAAGGCGGAATCTGTTGCTCATAGCTGGCCTTGTCGACTTTGTGGCCAATTTCCGCAGATTCGAACATCGTGATTCCTTCAGCCGCCCGGATCAGGGCGTTGGATCAGACGTAACGGGTTCAAAGCGCTGCCAGATACTCGGAAATCGAAGCGATTTCCGTATCGGTCAGGGCTTTCGCGAAGGGCATCATTGTGCTGCTTTGCGGGCCAACCTGTTTACCTGCGCGGTAGTCGTTCAGCTTCGCGATCAGTTCTGCCGCCGGCTGGCCAGCCAGTTTCGGGAAGGGCCCCTGGCCGCCGCCGGTGGCGCCATGGCAACCCTGGCAGACCGCGACATATTTCAACTTGCCCGGGTTAACCACCGGCGCCGCATCAAACGTGATTGGTTTGGGGGGGCTGGCTTGCGGCGCAGACGGGGCCGCTTCGGTCGGGGCGGGTGCTTCAGCCTTGTCGCCACAAGCTGCCAATGTGGTCAATGCAAAGAGTACAACGAGCGCGGAACGCATATTCAATTCTCCAAAATTACTTCGAGTAGTAAAGAAAGTTGGCGAAAGACGCTTCCGCCACCTTGAACCATTGGTTTTCCATATCGCGGAAACTTTTCCATTCTTTATAGATTTTCGCGAAAGTCGGATTCTTCTTCGCTTCTTCCTCGTACATCGCAAACGCCGCTTTCTTGGCCGCCTCCATGATGTCTTTCGGGAAGGCACGCAATTTTGCGCCTTGCTTGATCAGCCGCATCATCGCCTGCGGGTTTTTATAGTCATATTCCGCCAGCATGTTCACGTTGGCTTCAACGCAGGCGGTCTCAAATGCGGCCTGGTAAGCCACAGGCAATTCGTTCCACTTCTTGATGTTGACGAAGAAGGAGAGTTGCGGGCCGCCTTCCCACCAGCCGGGGTAGTAATAGTTCTTGGCGATCTTGTGAAAGCCCAGTTTCTCGTCGTCGTACGGACCCACCCATTCCGCCGCGTCGATGGCGCCACGTTCCAGCGAAGGATAGATATCGCCGCCGGCCAGGGTTTGCGGCACCGCGCCCAGCTTTGCCATGATCTGTCCGCCAATGCCGGGGATACGCATCTTCAAGCCCTGCAGGTCGGCCAGCGACTTGATTTCCTTGCGGAACCAGCCGCCCATCTGAACGCCGGTATTGCCGCCGGGAAACTGAATGATGTTGTATTGCTTGAACAACTCGCGCATCAGCTTGATGCCGCCGCCGAAATACATCCACGCGTTCTGCTGGCGCGCGGTCAGGCCGAAGGGCAGGGCGCAATCGAAGGCGAACGCCATGTTCTTGCCGACGTAGTAATAACTCGCCGAATGCCCGCATTCGACGGTGCCGTTCTGCACCGCATCCAGAACCTGCAACCCTGGAACCAGCTCGCCGCCGGCATGCACGCGCAACTGAAATTTGCCGCCGGTGATCTTGTTGAGTCGGTCGGCGAGTAAATCGGAAGCGCCAAAAATGGTGTCCAGACTCTTCGGAAAACTCGAAGCCAGATGCCATTTGATCGCCGGGCCATCGGCAAAAGCTTTGGGTGCCAGCGCGGCGGCAGTCACGCCCAGGCCAGCGCCGGCCGATTTCAGAAAGGTTCGTCTTTGCATGGGAATCCTTGATGGTTTGGGAACTGCTAAAAGGGTGTTGAAAATGGATGCATCATCGGAATCGGTGGCAAAGCGGTAGGAGGCTCCGCTTGCGGGCCGATACCACAACTCGCCGCAACGCTCGCGCCGCAAGCGGACGCTCCTACGACGTGGCTTTGATCGCATTCAATACTTCAGCAATGCGACGCCACGCAAACCCGCTTTGCTCGCGTCGCGCACCAACTGCTTGTCAAACGTCACGAATCGCTCATTTTCCGGGCATTGCGCCGCATGCAGCGCATCCGCAAAGTCCAGACCTGTCGTATATGCATCCAGAACACGCTGAGCTAGCACACTGTCGGCGGCGCTGATGTTTTCCAAAGCCAACAAATCGCGCAAGCTCGCTTCAATATCGGCCAACTGCAGGGCATAGCAAGCGCGCAACACCCACTCGCACTCCATCAGCACCGACATCGACACCGTACAAGGCTCGCCAGCCACCAGGTTTTCGGCTGCCTGCGCCTGCAGTGCATCGTCACCCACGAGGAGGCGAATCACGACATTGGTATCGAGAGCAGCCATCAGCGCGGGTGCTTGCGGGCAGCTTCACTCAGCAGGGCCGCATTCATGTCTTCAATGCTGACAGCAGGGCCCTGGTAGGCAATGCGCTGGCGAATAGCGGCCAATCCCTGCACTAGAGGCGTTTTTTGACTCGTCTCTATGGGCTTGAGCAAGAGCCCTTCGGAGGTTTCTTGCACTTCCAACCGCGTGCCAGCGTGCCAGTGGCGGGCATCGCGTAGGGCTTTGGGGATGATGATCTGCCCTTTGCTGGACAGTAAGGTTGTTTGCATGGCTGCTCCAGATTGGAGAGGTAAGAATCAAATCTTACTTTTGTGCGGTAAGAGCGGCAAGTGCAGCGGCGGGAATGCAAATATTCATGGGGCGGATCAGTGGGTTGGGCAAAGCAAAGCGTGCCCAACCAATGCGCTGCTTCTCATCGTCATATCGGCAAGGGGCAAGCCGGTATTCAGGGTCAATATCTGATATGGAATTTGACTATGTCGACGCATAAAGACTGGATACCAGCTAGGGCGAGATTAATTCAACTCTTCCTCAAGCCTGCCGGACGTATGGGTGTATCAAAGTGCTCTTTGGCCTTCGGCATCCCAAGCAATAACCAGTGCATCCCGAAGATTGACCATCAGCATGGCCTGACCACCGATATATCCTTCCAAGGCGCTTTTTGCTCGTTGCTCAATTTCATTGGCAGTAGTCAGGCCCAGTCGCACCAGAGCTTGAATATCTTCGCGGTCGTTATCGGCCAGCCGGGCAATTTTGCTGACCGCAAGGTCTACCGGTGAAAGAACCCTAATCTGGATATGCTCCAGACCGAGATCAACCGGGATAGAATCATCCTGGTAATCCTCATGCATCAAGGCAAAGGTCGAGTTGTAGTTGGTATCCAGATAGATAAGCTGTGGCGAACCATCTTCCAGCGTGATCTCGACCATCAGATCATTCGGAATAATGATCCGGCCCGAAAACTCTGCATCAACATCTGTAG
>JAIFLB010000110.1 GCA_020049245.1 Betaproteobacteria bacterium
ACCCCGAGTGATTTGATCTGGGGTGGGGTGAGTTTGATCGGGGCGGCGTCAACGCCAAGAGAGAGCAACAGGAACAGGAGTAGGCTGAATCGCATAGGTCACTTTGAAAAAATGGGACGGGATCGATCTTGCCAATCCCGCCAAAAACACGAACTGGACGCTGTCAGCGGTTACGTCCGCCCCCGCCGCCAGGCCCCATGCCCATACCACCGCCAGGTCCTGGCCCCATGCCGCCACCGATGGCGGGCGGGCTATCCGGCAACGTCACGCCCTGCTGTTTGGCGCGTTCCTGCATGCGCTCATGATGTTCGGCGCGGACTTGCGCCTTTTCCTCGGCGGTCTTCGCTGCGCGCAGCTTGGCGCGATGCGCAGCACGTTCCTTCTGGTTCATCAACTGGCTGCCATAGACCTGCTCCTGTGCAGTATTGGCGACCGGTTCTGCGGACAAAGCCGGGCCCATGGCGAGCGCGAACGCCAGCGCTGCCGTAGTAAGTTTCAGTGTACTTTTCAACATGATTGCCTCCAGAGTAGAAAGCCTCTCAACGTCCGCAACGTTCGCGGGGCGCCGCGAGGATGTCATCGACATCCTGCTGAGCCATAGCCTGGGCCAGATAGTCTTGCCCGGTGATCGCTTTCAGCACGCCGGCAAAGGCCCGTAAATGATTGCGCGAACCACATTGCAGCCGGTCGTACACCGTGTCGATATCGGTGTTGTCATTACGTGCCAAGGCATCCTGCAAATCCAGAATGTCAGTTTCTTCGATGAAGCCGCCCACCCGCAGGGCATCCACGTCGCTGCGGGCACCCTGTTCGATCAGGCTGTTGTAAAGGGCCTGCAATTCCTGGTTCGCGAACTCGCCCAGCACCAGATTGGCTGCCGGATCGGGCAGACGATATTTGCGGAGCAATTGCAGAACAGCATCCATGTGCCGCTGTTCGCTGCTGGAAATATTGCTGAACGGCGTCAGACCCCATTGTTCATAAAGCGCCAGATAGACGTCGCGGGCCAGCTTTTCTTCCTCGCGCATGAAAGTCAGATCCTGCTTTTCCAGGCTGCTTAGCGTAGCAAGCTGTTGTGGACGTCCAGCCGCTTCGGCGGGGATGCTGAGTACCAGCATCAGGGCGGCGAGAACGGGGGTAAGTTTTTTCATGAACATGGCGATTTCCTTTTCAAATTGGCTTTGTCCTGATGTCCCGCTTCAAACCGGGACATCAATGCCACATTCAAGGCAGCACAATGCTGTCGGTGGTTTTGGTCTGGCTGCGGTCACGCGTGCGGGTCTGATCCTGGGTCTGGGCTTGATCCTGAGATTTATCCCGCGTTTGTTTGCGGGTTTGTTTGGCACTGTCCGGTGCTTGCGCGCCATACTGCCCCTGCCCGCTCATCTGGCCGTTGCCACCGCCCATGCCGCCACCACCACCCTTGGCCAAGCTAAGATCAGCGGAAAGCAGCGCCACGGATGCGGCCAAGATCAGTAAAGTGGTTTTTTTCATGATGTACTCCTGATAGTAAGAAATGGGGTGCCAAGAATCTTGGCGGCATCGTTGTTCGCGACAATTTCATTTCAGCAGACCGATGTAACTGGCGCGTTGCTCGAAAGCACTGTTTTGTAAGCCCTTGCGGCAGATGCGTGGTTTGTTACATGGGTTTACAAATTGACCCGGGTTCGATGTTTGAACGCGAAAATAATTGCCTCATTGAGGAATCCAAGCGCGCCATGAAACAAGACCATCTTCTGCTGGTAGACGACGACCCCGAGTTACGCGACCTGCTTCGTGACTATCTCGGGCAAGCCGGATATCGCATCACTGCAGTGGCGGACGGGCGCGAAATGCAGAAGGCGATGGACGCCGCGCCCTACGATCTGGTGATACTTGACATCATGCTGCATGGTGAAGACGGGCTTTCGCTGTGTCGCCGACTGCGCGCGCAGAGCCGCATTCCCATCCTGATGCTGACCGCGCGCGGTGACGAGATCGACCGCATCGTCGGTCTGGAAATGGGCGCTGACGACTACCTGTCGAAGCCGTTCAATCCGCGTGAATTGCTTGCCCGGATCAAGAGCGTGTTGCGCCGCGCTGGCAGCTTGCCGGAAAACCTGGCGGCGGAGGACGTCCACAGCTTCCATTTTGCCGGCTGGACGCTGGACGTGCAGAGCCGGCTACTTCGCTCACCGGCGGGTGTGATGGTCGACTTGTCCGGGGTGGAATTCAAAATCCTGCGCGTGCTGGTCGAGCGCCCAAACCGCGTCCTGTCTCGCGATCAGTTGCTGGAATTCACCCAGGGCCGTGAAGCGTCACCGTTCGACCGCGCCATCGACGTCCAGATCGGCCGCCTGCGCCGCAAGCTCGACGACGACGCGCGCGAGCCACGTCTGATCAAGACCGTGCGCAACGAGGGCTATGTGCTGGCGGTGGAGGTGGAAAAAGCATGAGCAAGTTTCACAATCTGAAACGCTTCGATTCGATCTACCTGCGAGTGACCGCCGTGCTTTTGCTGGCATTGCTGGCCGCGCAATGGGTATCTGAGCGGTTGTATCAGGAAGAGCGGGAGCGCGTTGTCTCGCATCTTATCGCCGGGCCATTGGGCCAACGCTTGAGCCAGGTCGCGCACAAGCTGGAAGATACGCCCGCCGCCGATCGATCTGAGTTGTTGCAGGTGCTGAATTCGCCGCGCATCACCTTCACCTTGCCGGCCTCGCCGAGTGCCGTCACCGAACCTGGCCCGTTGCACCATTTACAGGATCGCCTGCGGGAAACGCTGGGCGCCGGACGACATGTGATGGTGACCGGGGCACCGTCAGCTGAACGCGAGCGATTTCCGACGCTGATGCAGATTTCAATGACGCTGAGTGATGGCCAGCAGGTTGTCGCAACCCACCATGCGCTAGAGGACGGCGTGCTGACCCCCAGCCGCCACCTGCCGTTGCTGACAGGCTATTTCATCGCCATCGCGGTCATCACGCTGTTAGCCATGCGCTGGGCGGTGCGGCCGTTGCAGCGGCTGGCGCAAGCTGCTGATGCGCTGGGCCGCGATCTTTCCGGTGCACCGCTGGCGGAAACCGGTCCACGCGAAGTGCGCCAGGCCGCACGCGCCTTCAACACCATGCAAAACCGTCTGGCCAGTTATCTGAATGACCGCTTGCGCATCCTCGCCGCCGTTTCGCATGATCTGAAAACCCCCATCACCCGACTGAAATTGCGCAGCGAGATGCTGCCGGATGGCATCCAGCGAGAGAAATTTCTGCACGATCTGGACGACATGGAAACCATGATCGCCGCCACGCTGGATTTTCTGCGCGGCGAATCGCGGCAGGAAAGCGGGGTTCTGCTCGACGTCAATGCGTTGCTTTCCACCTTGTGCGACGACATGCAGGCCATGGGGAGTGAAATCACCCTCAATGGTCACGCCAGCCGCCCCCTGCTGGCGCGTCCGCAAGCGTTGAAACGCTGTCTTGCCAACCTGCTCGACAACGCCGTGCGATATGGTGTTTCGGCGGATAGCCATGCCGGCAGCAACGTACAAATCAGCCTGGAGGATGGCCCGGAAATCCTCACCCTGCATATCGACGACCATGGCCCTGGTATTCCAGAAGCCGAACTGGAACAGATGTTTGAACCTTTCCGCCGTGGCGAAACCTCTCGCAACCGCAGTACCGGTGGCGCTGGACTGGGCCTGGCGATCGCGCGAAACCTGGCCCGCGCCCACGGCGGCAATGTCACCCTGCGCAATCGCCCGGGAGGCGGCTTGCGAGCGACACTCACCTTGCCACGCGGTATCAACTGAGCTGACAAAGATTCTTGGTGGCATTCCTTTCGTCCATAGCCAGCCCTCGCACGAGGCTATGCGAACGGCTAAGCTTGTTCAATTTTCTTCGCCCCACACCTCATGACCGCCCTCCTCCGACGTCTCCAACCGCATGCTGAATTGCAACCGGGGCCGGTGGATGGCATCGAGGTGGAAGTCCATCCATTAACTGGCAGCGGAATCGGCCTGCGCTTTCATTTGTCTGGCGATACCAACCTGATCCGCATCCCGGAAGTACTCCCCGCCGCGCGCACCGACGGACTCTGGCAGCACACCTGTTTTGAAGTTTTCATACGTTCGCCGCACGCTTTGACCTATCACGAATTCAATTTTTCGCCGTCCGGGCAATGGCAGGCGTATGCCTTCACCGACTATCGCATTGGTGGCTTGCTGACGTTAACGCGCGCCCCGGTGATTGAATGTCTGTCGGCGCCAAACGGCTTGACTTTGCAAACAACACTGCAAGCCGCCGATCTGCCGGAAGGTGCTCGTCTGCGGCTCGGCCTCAGCGCAGTCATCGAAACCTGCGACGGCGCGATCAGCTATTGGGCCTTGCGCCACCCGCCCGGCAAACCTGACTTCCACCACCCCGATACCTTCGATCTGGAACTGGACCTGACATGAAATTCGGCCTCGACCGTCTGCTCACCGAACCCGAACTGCGCCGCCCGCTTGCTGGCCGCCGTGTCGCCTTGCTGGCACACCCCGCCTCGGTCACTGCAGATTTGACGCACGCACTCGACGCACTCGACGCGCTGCCGGAGATCAAGCTCACTGCCGCCTTCGGGCCGCAGCACGGCCTGCGCGGCGACAAGCAGGACAACATGATGGAATCGCCGGACTTCCTCGATCCGCAACTCGGTATCCCGGTGTTCAGCCTGTACGGCGAAGTGCGCCGCCCGACGCCGGCGATGATGGACAGCTTCGACGTGCTGCTGGTCGATCTGCAAGACCTGGGCTGCCGCATCTACACCTTCATCACCACGCTGCGTTATGTGCTGGAAGAAGCCGCCCGCTTCGGCAAAACCGTCATCGTGCTTGACCGTCCCAATCCCGCCGGCCGCCCGGTCGAAGGGCTGACCCTGCTGCCCGGCTGGGAGAGCTTCGTCGGCGCCGGCCCGATGCCGATGCGGCACGGCCTGACGCTAGGCGAGATGGGCCACTGGTTCGTTCGCCAATTCAAGCTGGATGTCGATTACCAGGTCATCGAGATGCAAAACTGGCAACCGGAAGCCGCGCCGGGATCGAGTCCGAACGCGCCCAATCTGAGCATGGCGCGCTGCTACGCCGGCACCGTGATGCTGGAAGGCACGACGCTATCGGAAGGCCGTGGCACGACGCGGCCGCTGGAACTGTTCGGTGCACCCGACATTGAACCTCGACAAATCATGGCGAAAATGGCGCAACTGGCACCGGACTGGCTACACGGCTGCCGCCTGCGTGAATGCTGGTTCGAGCCGACCTTCCACAAACATGCCGGCAAACTCTGTGCCGGCATCCAGATTCACGTCGAAGACGCCAGCTACGACCATGCCGCGTTCAAACCCTGGCGCGTGCAGGCTCTCGCGTTCAAGGCGATCCGTTTACTGCGGCCGGACTACCCGCTGTGGCGCGACTTCGCCTACGAATATGAACACGACCGCTTGGCGATCGACCTGATCAATGGCGGTGAAGGGCTGCGACTCTGGGTGGATGATTCGCAAGCAGAAGCGGGCGATCTCGATGCCTTGACGCAGCCGGATGAAGCGGCCTGGCGGGAACTTCGCGAAGACGTGTTGTTGTATCGCTGAGTCGATACAAGACGAAACAAGACGCCAGGCGGCTACGCTTCGGAAGCGGATGAAGATGCGTCTTCAGGCTCGACCGATTGCAGCAAAGCCGCCTTCTCTTCCGGACTGATATCCGGCAAAACCGACACCACCCGGCTCAGCGTCGCACCGGTCAGGCTGGCGGCTTCCCGCATGTCATCCGGCAAGGCCGGGTCATCGATGCCGTTGCTCAAATGCCGCGCGGTATTGACCGCCAGCAGGGCAATCCGGGCACGCAACCCCTCATCGCCGCGTATCAGTTGCCGGATCAGTTGCGGCAGGTTCCAGGTTTCGATCAACAGCAAGGTAATGTCGAGGAAGGCGAAACCGCAAGCCTGCCGTTGCGCGACGTCGCTGCGCGTGGCGCGGCCGCTTTGCAGTTCTTCCAGCGCCTTTTGCGGCAACTCCGGTGCAATCGCCCACATTTCCAGCTCGCCGGCGTTGGCCAGCAGCGCTGCCATCGCCAACTCGGCGGCATCCATGTCGTAATGCAAAGTGCCCCAGGCTTGCGCGATGTGCGCGGCCAGTGAGGCGCGCGCTTCGCAGGCGATGAACCCGGCATTGTCGTGAGCGATTTCCGGCGCGGATTCGATCTGTTCGCGGAATGCGACCGTTCCCAGCGCCATCACCACGCCAAGCGGTGTCGTGATATCGCGCGCCATGCGGTGCGGTAAACGTTGGTTGGCGGCCTTGATCAGGCGCAGCGCCAACATCGGGTCATTCAACATCAGGCCGGCATAGGCTTGACCAGTCAACGTGTCGCCAGCTGCCGCCTCCATTTCCCGCAA
>JAIFLB010000072.1 GCA_020049245.1 Betaproteobacteria bacterium
CGTTCAAGCTCGACTCCGCCGCCCCAAGCATTCCGATCAAGGATTTCATGGCCAGCGAAACCCGCTTCGCGATGCTGCAACGCAGCCATCCGGAAGCCGCGCAAGCCTTCCTGGAACAGGCGCAGAAAGAAGCGGAGCAGCGTTTCAAAACTTACCAGGAATTGGCGCAAGGGCATGCCGAAGAACCCAAGACAGGAGCCTGACATGATTGATCTCTCCACCGACTACGTCGGACTCAAGCTGAAGAACCCGCTGGTGCCGTCGGCCTCGCCGCTGTCGAAGAGCCTGGATTCGGCTTTGCGCCTGGAAGATGCCGGCGCCAGCGCGCTGGTGATGTATTCGCTGTTCGAGGAGGAACTGCGCGCGGAAGAGGTGATGGCCGACCACTTCCTGCTGCATGCCGATCTCGGCCATGGTGAAGCAGATGGTTTTCTGCCCGATCATGGCCATTTCCAGAGTTGTCTCGATCAATACCTGGAACATCTCGGAAAGCTCAAAGACCGCCTTGAGATTCCAGTCATCGCCAGCCTGAATGGTGTTTCGCTGTCGGGTTGGGTCGAACTCGGCAAGGAAATGCAGCAGGCGGGCGCCGACGCGCTGGAACTCAATGTCTATCATGTTGCCGCTAGCGCCATACATCCTGGCGATGCGGTGGAAGCACGCTACATCAATCTGCTGGAAGAACTGCGTGGCGCGGTCGATCTGCCGATCATCATGAAGCTGTCGCCGTTCTTTTCATCATTGCCGCACTTCGTCAAACAGCTTGAGCAGACGGGCGCGCGCGGCGTGGCATTGTTCAATCGATTCATGCAGCCTGACATTGACCTCGGCGAGACGCCGCAGGATCGACTGCGCATGGTCGATCATCTGCATTTGTCCTATCCCGACGAAGCATTGCTGCGCATGCGATGGATTGCGATCCTGCGCGGCCGCACACGGCTCTCTCTGGCCGCCACAGGCGGTGTGCATGGCTATCAGGAGGTCATCAAAATGCTGCTCGCCGGCGCCGATGTGGTGCACATGGCTTCCTGCCTGCTGCAGCACGGGCCGGCTAAACTGACCCAGATCCTGCATGACATGGAACACTGGATGGCAGAGCGGGAATATGTCTCGGTGGCGCAACTCAAGGGCAGTATGAGCCAACAGAATCTGCCTGACCCGAGTGCCGTCGAGCGCGCCAGTTATATCCGGCTGATTGAAAATTTCTCGCCGCCACGCGGGGTTTGGCGCTAATTTAACGCACATTCGGGGCCCATTCGAGGCACATTCGAGACACACCGCAAGGCTACAATCGCCCGCCATGAGCGACCACCACGAAAACCAAGCCCACGAATCGGTTGAGGACAGCCTGAAGCAGGTGATGGACTTGCTCGCCCGCCACAAGCTGGTCGAATCGCTGGTGCACAAGCAGGAGATGCCGCGCCAGGAATTGGTCGAGTCGTTGGTGCACAAGCAGAATTTGGCTGAGTTGGCCAAAAAACTGGATACCCTGCACCCGGCTGACGTCGCTTACATCCTGGAAGCGTTGCCGCTGGAAGAGCGGCAGGTGGTCTGGGATCTGGTCAAAGCCGATCGCGACGGCGATATCCTGCTAGAAGTGTCCGATGCGGTGCGCGAGTCGCTGATCGCGACGATGGACAACCGCGAGTTGCTGGCCGCGGCGCATACGCTGGATACCGACGAGATCGCCGACCTGGCGGCGGACCTGCCGAAGGACGTCGTCCTCGAACTGATGAAGTCGCTGGATCACGCCAAGCGGGCTCAGGTCGAATCATCGCTCGCCTACGACGAAGATTCGGTGGGCGCCTTGATGGACTACGACTTTGTCACCATCCGCTCCGATGTCACCCTGGAAGCCGCCTTGCGCTACCTGCGCATGCTGGGTGATCTGCCGAGTCATACCGACAAGCTGTTTGTGGTTGAACGGGATGGTCGCCTGGTTGGTTTGTTGCCGATCAAGCGTTTGCTGGTGCATGACCCGGAGGTTCACGTTGCCGCCGTGATGTCCGATGAGCCAGTAAAGTTCCACCCGTCTGATGATGCTTCCGATGCGGCACAGGCATTCGAGCGTTATGACCTGATTTCGGCACCGATCGTGGATGCCCGGGACCGTTTGGTCGGACGTCTTACGGTTGATGTGGTGATGGACTTCATCCGTGCCGAATCCGAGGCCGATATGTTGCAAGCCGCCGGTCTGCGTGAAGACGAAGACCTGTTCACCACCGTCTGGAAAGCCGCGAAGAACCGTTGGCTGTGGCTCGGCATCAACCTTTGTACCGCGCTGTTCGCATCGCGCGTGGTCGGCGCTTTCGAAGGCAGCATCGAGCAGTTGGCCGCGCTTGCCGCCTTGATGCCGATCGTCGCCGGCATGGGTGGCAATTCCGGCAGCCAGACCTTGACCCTGATGGTACGTGGCCTGGCGCTGAATCTCATCTCAAAGGACAACGCCAAACGCTTGATGATCAAGGAACTGGGCATCGCCTGGCTCAACGGCCTGCTCTGGGGCAGCATCATGGGCGTGGTGACCTATTTCCTCTACAGCGATCTGCCACAGGCTTTGCCACTGGCACTGGTCATGGCCGCTGCCATGTTGATGAACCTGATCGTCGCCTCGATGGCCGGCTACCTGGCGCCAATGATCATCACCCGACTCGGCCACGATCCCGCCTTCGGCGCGCATGTGCTGTTGACCTTCATCACCGATTCGATGGGGTTCCTGATCTTTTTGGGGTTGGCAACATTGGTCTTGCTATGAGTCAGGGGCAGCTGGAGGGTCGGGTTCGATGCGATTTGGGCTGATATTCCTGGTGGAATGCGTCACCCCTCTTGGGGCACTGCCTGGATGATGACTTTTCGCATTCTCGCGAAGGGCTTCGCGATGATCATGACGCTGGTGCTGTTGGGTTTTATCGCCAGTCATTTTCATCTGGATGAAATGTTCTCCCAACACTGGATTGATGCGGAAGTCCGTGGCAAGGGAATCGCGGGGCAAATCCTGTTTGTCGGTATGGCTGCACTGGCAACCGCGCTCAGCTTCCCACGTCAGGTGGTGGCATTTCTCGCGGGTTATGCATTTGGTTTTGCGTTGGGCACGGCTTTGGCGACGCTGGCCGGTTTGCTTGGCTGCATGCTGGGTTTTTACTACGCCCGATGGCTGGGTCGTGGTTTCGTGCAAAAGCGGTTTCCTGGCCGCATTCGCAAGCTGGATGCGTTCCTGCATCAACATCCGTTCAGCATGACGTTGGTGATTCGACTGCTTCCGGTTGGACATAACGCCAGCACCAACCTGCTGGCGGGGGTTTCCAGCGTGCGCGCGATGCCTTTTTTCGCTGGCTCGGGGCTGGGTTATCTGCCGCAGAATCTGGTCTTCGCGTTGGCCGGTAGCGGCGTCAATCTGGCGCCGGAACTGCGCCTGAGCCTGGCAACGCTGCTGTTTATCCTTTCTGCGCTGCTTGGCGTCTGGCTATACCGTCGCCACCGCCAGCAACTTGCCGGCGTTACCGAAGAAGCGGATCAGCGCGTCAGCACGGATTGACCTGAAGTTGCAATCGTCACGCCGGTTGGCGAGTTCGGTTTGAACCAAACAACTTGGCGTTCCGGCGACGATTTTTTCGAAGTAGACTCGCCCCACTCAATTTCGACCTTCTGCCATGACCGACACGTCCAGTATCAGCGTTTCACTGATTGCTCCCATTTATAACGAGCATGAAAATCTGCCTGACCTCGTCGACAAGGTGGAGTCGGTGATGTCAGCTCAGGCGCAAAGTTGGGAGTTTATTTGCGTCGACGATGGTTCGCGCGACGGTTCGGATCGCCTTTTGAAGGAATTGGCGGCAACGCGCCCCTGGTTGCGGCCCTTGTTCCTGCGCCGCAACTATGGTCAATCGACCGCGATGCAGGCTGGCTTTGATGCGGCGCGCGGCGAAGTGCTGGTGACCATTGATGGCGACATGCAGAACGACCCGACGGACATTCCACGCCTGCTGGCGATGCTCGATGCCAGACCTGAGGTGGACATCATTTCAGGTTGGCGCAAAAACCGGCAGGACAAGGCGATGTCGCGCAAGTTGCCATCGATGATCGCCAATCGGCTGATTTCGAAGGTTACCGGCGTGCGACTGCATGACTATGGTTGCTCGCTGAAGCTGTATCGCCGCGAAGCGGTGCGCTATGTCAAGATTTATGGCGAATTGCATCGTTTCATTCCGGCGTTGGCGCACGAATATGGCGCCAAGGTGATCGAAGCCGAAGTCAACCATTTCCCGCGCACCAAGGGCGTCTCCAAATATGGCATCGATCGGACCATCCGCGTGCTGCTCGATCTGGTCTGGGTCAAATTCATGCTGCGTTTCCTGCACCGTCCGCTGCATGCCTTCGGTGGCATTGGCGCGGCAATGTTTATTCCCGGCCTGCTGATCCTGTTCTATCTGATTAGCCTCAAGATATTTTCCCACGCTGACATCGGTGGACGCCCACTGTTGCAGATGGGCGCCATGCTCACCCTGATGGGCGCCAATTTCATCGGCTTGGGCATCCTGGGTGAATTGCTGACCCGCATCTGGCACGAACCGGGCGGCAAGGCGCAGTATCTGCTGCGGGAGTTGCCAGACGCATGACACGAGATCGCCTGCTGCTGGCGGTCCTGGTATTTTTTCCGTTTCTGGCCCTGGGAACGCCACCGCTGTTTGACCTCGATGAAGGCGCTTTCACCGCCTCGACGACCGAGATGTTCCTGCGCGGCGATTTTCTATCCAGTTATCTGCTGGGAGAGCCTCGCCACGACAAACCCATCCTTATCTACTGGCTGCAGGCCGCTTCGGTGAGCCTGCTGGGCGCCAGCGAGTTCACTTGGCGCTTATCATCGGCGCTGGCGTCAAGTTTGTGGATACTGGCCACCTACGCATTTGTCACTCGTGTTCGAGACAGGCAGGCTGGCCTGGTGGCCGCGCTGATTATCGCTACCGCCGCCGGTTTGACCGTGATTACACGCGCCGCGACGGCGGATGCGCTGCTCAATCTCTGGTTGGCCTGTGCTGGCTATGCATCCTGGC
>JAIFLB010000065.1 GCA_020049245.1 Betaproteobacteria bacterium
CATTGCTGATGCTGGCGGGCGCTGCGGCGGTGGCGCTGATCGACCGCATGCCAACGCCGTCGCGTTTATTGGCGGTTGCGTTGGCGGTGGTGGTGTTGCTTGACCCTTGGGCGGCGCATGCGCCGGGTTTCTGGTTGTCATTCGGTGCGGTGGCGGCTTTGCTATTGGTCGGCGCCGGCCGCTTGCGACGGCTGTCGCTCTGGCTGGCCTGGAGCAAGACGCAATGGGCGATCACGCTGGCGTTGACGCCGTTGTTGCTGAGTCTGTTCCAGGAGGTTTCGCTGGTTTCTCCGCTCGCCAATCTGGTGGCGATTCCGCTGATCAGTCTGCTGGCAGTGCCATTGTCGTTGCTGGCGGCGTTGACGCCGATTGCATACGCGGCGACGGCTGCGCATGCCGTGGTGGCCGCAGTCATGTGGCTTTTGCAGGCTTTGGTGAGCCTGCCGCAACCGTTGTTGCATGCCGCGACGCCGTCGTTGCTCGCGCTTTTGCTGGCATTGGCTGGCGCGGGTTTACTGCTGTTACCGCGCGGCTTCCCCGGCCGTTGGCTCGGCGGCTTGCTGTTCCTGCCCTTGTTTTTTCCGCGCCTGCCGACGCCAGTCGAAGGCTCAGCCTGGCTGACCGTGCTGGATGTTGGCCAGGGCGAGGCCGTGCTGGTGAGGACGGCGCGGCATGCCATGTTGTTTGATAGCGGGCCGCGCTATGTTTCCGGCGAGGATGCGGGAGCGCGTGTGGTTGCGCCTGCGTTGTGGCATCAGGGTATCAATCGGCTGGATGGTCTGGTGCTGTCGCATGACGATCTTGATCACACCGGCGGTACCTTGTCGCTGTTGCAAAGTCATCAGCCAACCTGGCTGCTGACTTCGCTGGCTGGCATGCCGTTGCGCTCGCTTGGCGTGAATGGGCAAAGCGTGCGTGGCTTGCGTCCGGATGCGCTGGCGTGCCGAGCCGGGCAGACCTGGACTTGGGATGGTGTGCGCTTCGAAGTGTTGCATCCGCCGGCGCATCAATATCGCCAGTCTGGCCAGAGCGACAACAATCGAAGTTGCGTGATTCGAATCGAAACCGACCGCTTCAGCGCGTTACTACCGGGAGATATCGATCGCTTGGGCGAGATGAACCTGATTGAGCGGCAACAGTTGCAAGCTGCGGATGTACTGATATCGCCACATCATGGCAGCCGATCTTCGTCGACACCGGAATTCCTTGCCGCGTTGCGGCCGACCTGGGTGGTGATTCCGGTTGGCCATCGCAATCGCTATGGGCATCCGCACCCGGAAGTGCTGGCGCGATACCGGGCATTGTCCGGTGTGACGCTGGCACGCACTGATCGCGATGGCGCCATCACGCTACGCCTGCAAGGTGATGCGATCCAACTCGAGCGGGCGCGGGAGGTAGAGAAACGCTATTGGCGAAATGCCGCTTTTTAGCCTTTTCTATCGTTAGCCAGCCAGCGCAGCCCGCTGTTTTTCCATCATCTCTTCCACCAGCGGTCCACAGATCACTGATAGCGCCAGGCGCAATTCTCCGCCCGGCACCAGCATCGTGGTGGGGCGCGTCATGCGGGAACCAGGAATGCGTTGCAGCAGGGCGGGGAAGTTGTGCCGTTTGCGATCGCGGAAATGAATCACCAGGACAGATTCATCCGGCGTTGGCACCTCGCGGGCGATGAACGGGTTGGAAGTGTCGACCAGCGGCATGCGCTGGATATTGATATCGGTGAGGCCGAATTGCGGCACGATGTAGTGAATGTAATCGTCCATTCGACGCAAGATGGTTTCCAGAGACGCTTCTGTGGAACAGATGCCCTTGGCGCAATCACGGTGGATTTTCTGGATCCATTCCAGGTTGATTGCCGGCACGACACCGATCAACAGATCGATATGTTGGGCGACATCAATGCCGGCTTTGCCGATGCGGCGATCGATCTCGGGTGGAAAGTGGCGCGAATCCACCTGGCGCCGGGTCCATGTATTGGCCACCAAACCGCCGTGCTGGCCTTCGTAGAACAGCAGGTTGGAGCCACTTTGCAACGGTTTCCAGGGTGTGAACTCGCCAGATTTGACGCCGAGCGTGGCGGCGCGCGTTTCGTTGTGGGCATATTCGCGCACGACGCCGCTGCCGGTTTCTGCGTAGGTCTGGAAAAACTGTTCCAGTTCCGGGAAGTGGTTGCATTCCGGGCCGAACCAGGAAATGCGGCGGTTGCTGACCCGGGCTTCATCGAGCAATGCGGCGAATTGGCGGTCGGTATAACGTCGGAAGCCATCGCCATGAACAATTGCGGGCTTGACGTCCTGACGGCTGAACAGATCCTTGAATGCGTGGCGGACGGTCGAGAGGCCGGCGCCAGCCATGCCGGTGACAGCAATAATGGGATGTTTTTCAGACATTGATGCGGCTCCACGCGCTGAGTGAAAGGGTTCGAAGAAGTGGGATCGGAGAATACTATCCGGTATCGGCGATGCCGGGGGTGGCCAAACAGTCTGTGATGTTTGATTGCTGTGGCTGGAATGAGTCCAGTACCATCTTGCATTGCTTGCTTGAGGTTGAGCTGACTTGGACAATTTTCACATCCCCATTTCCGCCATCGGCATGGCGAATCGAGACCTGCCCAGCGAGCAAGATCGGGGCGATCGTTTGCCGGTGATCGAGGTGTTGGCGGAAATCGCCAGCAGCATGAGTTCTGACGCCAATACGGAACAGATGCTGATGCGTTTTCTTGAGATCATGGTGCGCATCTCACGCGCCAAGGCCGGCGCGGTGCGTGTGTTGACCGCCGATGGCGCGCATCTGCGCATGGCGGGTTCAATCGGCCTGAGTCCGGCGTTGATCGAGAAGGAACGTTATGTGCCGCTCGAATGCGGCATCTGCGGCAAGGCGACGTTGTCGCAAGCATCTCAGTCCGACAGCGTCATGGAGGTGTGCCAGAAACAGGTTCGCCATATCTATTTTGCGCAAAATTGCAGCACGGTTTACGCGGTGCCGTTGCGCCACAAGGGCAAGGTGCTTGGGGTTTACAACATCTTTCTGGATAACCCGGCGCCGCTGCCAGAAGACATTCGCTACCTGTTCAATTCGATTAGCGAACACCTGGGCATGGCGCTGGAAAACACGCGCCTGACGCGCGAGAACATGCGCATCTCGTTGATGAACGAACGCACCATGTTGGCGAATCAGATTCATGATTCGCTGGCGCAGACGCTGGCCTACGCCAAGATGCGGTTGACCGTATTGAACGAGGCACTTGCTGAGCAGGATCAGGTGCGCGCCAATCGCTATCTGGGCGAGGTTGAAGAAGCGGTGGACCTGGCCTATTCGGAATTGCGCAATCTGATTACCCAATTCCGCGATCGCATCGATCCGCGTGGTCTGGTGCCGGCGTTGCAGGAGATGGCAGAAAGTTTCAGCAAGAAGGCGAATGCGGATGTTGATTTCCTGAATGTGGCGCAGGATGTGGTGCTGACGCCAGAGGAAGAAATTCAGGTGTTCCATATCATTCAGGAATCGCTTTACAACATCTGCAAGCATGCCCGTGCTCGCCATGTGGTGGTGACACTCGATCTGCACGAAAACGAGTATGTAGTGAATGTGGCGGATGATGGTGTTGGCCTGCAGGGCACCGCACTGGCCAATATGGGCAAGAGTTTTGGCCTGACCATCATGCGCGAACGTGCCGCGAAACTGGGCGGTACGCTGACCATCGAAAGTCGCGCAGCGGGTGGCACCATCGTGCGGTTGTGTTTCCCGGCGCGTCCGGGGGTTGAGGATCAAGCATGAATCCATTACCCGCTGAACAATTACGCATTGTTCTGGTTGACGATCACACGCTGTTTCGCAAGGGCTTGGCGGAACTGCTGGAACGTGAGGGCGCGGTCAAGGTGTCGGCGATTACCGGCAACCCGACCGAGGTTGCCGGTTTGCTGCGCACTTACAGTCCGGATGTGTTGATCCTGGATTTGAATATCGGTGGCACGGATGGGATTCAGGTGATGCAGGAGCTGCGCGCCGATTCATTCATGCTGCCGGTGCTTTTGCTGACGGTGAGCGAGGCGGAAGAAGACATGGCTCGGGCTCTCCGCAACGGTGCCAATGGCTATCTGTTGAAGAGCATGGAGCCGGATGAATTGGTCGATGCGATCATCCGCGCAGCTCGGGGTGAAACCGTGGTGGCGCCGGCGATGACGGCAAAATTGGTGCGCATGCTGGATGGCAAGAACAACAGCGCAACTTCGTTGCTGGAGTCATTGACCCAGCGCGAGCGGGAAATCCTCAAACATCTGGCCAAGGGCGAGAGCAACAAGGCGATTGCCCGCGAACTCGATATCAGCTACGACACGGTCAAGTTGCATGTGCGGCATATCCTGGCCAAGCTGAATCTGTCATCGCGGGTTGAGGCTGCCGTTTTTGCAGTCGAAAACAAGCTTTCGCCCGGCTTCGAGGTGCAACGCAAGAACTGACGCAAAAACTGACGCAAAAACTGGAATTTTCAGCCGCGCAGGTTCTGCAGGTGGTCGTGATAGCGAGCCCGGTAAAGCAGGCGGCGATGTTCCGGGCGGTCGGTAAAGCCCGTACGGGTGTGAAGCACGTTGTTGCAGATCAGGCCCATGCCGGGTTGTAGCTTGAGGCTGAAAACGCCGGCAGGCCGGCTTTCCAGTAATTCTTCCAGGGCTTTTAACGCCGCCTGAGTCGCTACGTCCTGCTTCCAGGCGATGCTCTTGGTGCGAGCGGTATAGCGCAGATGCAGATGGCCGTTGGCAACGCATAGGGCGGGGCCGGTTTCGTCGCCACGTGCGGTGCCATGTTCATCTTCGCGGGCCGGGATGGTCATCGCATCCGTCGCCATCAGGGCACGAATATGCTCAGGATTGGCATCGCGCAGCGCGATATAGGCCAGTTCATGATCGAGTAAATCGTTCTCGCCGCCGTCATCTGCTTCTCGCACGCAATGCAGCGTCATCGCGAAGATGCGCCGCTCGGGCGGGTTGTAGTAGCCATCGGTATGCCAGCGGATGCGGTGATGTGTGTAGGGTATGAATTCTCCGCGCTTGCTGTTGCCAACCCCGCTGCCTTCGTCCTGTGGCGTCAGGCTGGAAATGCCGTCTTCGTCGGCTAGCCAGTTGGCATCGAGATGGGTCAGGCCGAACTGGGCGGAAAGTAGGCGTGGGCCGTTCTTGTCTTCGTTTTCGCCCATGCCGGTGGCATAAATCGCCATGTTGGTCTTGGCGATGTGCTGCCAGAGCGCGGCATATTCGGCGTTGCTGAGTTGCTTCGGATCGCGCACAGTGACGATCAGGTCTTCGCCCCGGGGTGGATAATCGGCCAACTTGTCAGCCCGCCAGGAGGCGTAGCCAGCGGCGTTGTCAGGATGGAACGGGCTGTCAAGCGGGATCATCTGGCACTTTCAGGCGGGTTCTAATGGCGGGTAAAAACCGTCCATGTTTTTCTTGGCCATATCCATCATCGCCGGCACTTCAATTTCCATTAATTGATCCTGAATCCAGCTTTGATCGGATTTCTCCATGTCTTCCCGAATCATCAGGCTAAGGAAACGGGCGGGCTGGAAATTTGGTTTGCCATTGGGCAAAGTGAACTCGGCGAACTCGGCGTAATCCTGCATTCGCTTGTTGAGCAGCTCGATATAGCCTTCCTGATAGTCATAATTCGGGTCGCGTTCGCCATCATTGAAATCGAGGATGTTCTGTTCCATCACTTCGGCCAGACGAATGCCGGTGGCACTGATCAGTTCCTGGCGCTGCTCGTCATCCAGGCGGTCGAACGCCAGACGATCCATGTAATGCACCAGAAAACAGGTTAGTTCGGCAATGATCTTGAAGCCGCGTTGCGGTGTGATGATGTCGTAGTCGGCCTTGGATAGATTGTCGATTGCCTTGTCGGCAAGCCGCCACAGCATCGAGGCCATGACGGTGGCGACTTCCTCGGGCGAACGTTCGCCTTCCTTCTTGAACCAGGTGGTTTTGACGCGAAGCAAAGTTATTCTCCAGTCGCGACTGGCCGGGATGGATCGCGAATCCACTCGCTCCATGAGCCGGGATAAAGACGGGAACCGGGCAGACCGGCGATTTCCATGGCCAACAGGTTATGGCAGGCGGTGACGCCTGAGCCGCAGGTGTGAATGACTTGCCAGGCGGGTCGGCCTTTCAGCATGGCCTGGAAGTTTTCACGTAATGCCTCAGGCGGCAAATAGGTGCCGTCGATATCAAGATTTTCGTCAAACGCCCAGTTGATCGAGCCGGGGATGTGTCCGGCAACCGGGTCTAGCGGTTCGAATTCGCCGGTGAAACGGCGTTCCGGGCGCGCGTCGATGATCATTTGCTCGCCGGTTTTTACCGCATGCAGCACTTCGTCGGCTGACACGATCTGGGTCGGTTCCGGTAAACAGGCGCATCGGCCTTTAGCCAGTTCGGGTAAATCGGAGGTCAGTGGCCGCTTTTCGCGCTGCCATTTGGGAAATCCGCCATCCAGCAAGGCAACTGCGGGGTGACCCAGCCAGCGCAGCATCCACCAGGCGCGCACAGCCATGGCTCCGAAGCTGTCGTCATAAACAACGACCTGCTTGTTGACGCCAATACCCCAATTGCAAACCTTCTTGGCGAATTCTTCTGGATCAGGCAGCGGGTGGCGGCCGGTGGATTCGGTGATTTGCGTCGACAGATCCTCATCAAGATGGACATACCGAGCGCCGGGAATGTGGTTTTTCAGATAAGCCTGACGTCCGCCTTCGGGGTCGGTCAGGGTGAAGCGGCAATCAAGCACGATCCAGTTTGGGTCATCCAGATGCTGAGCCAGGTCTTCGGTACTTACGATGGTGTTGATGAACATGAGAGTGTGGAATCGGTTACGCGCTGTCGATAGGTGGAGAGAACTCGCCGCCACACCTGCGGCAGCGCGTAATTGCTTGCTAGATTAGTAGCCGCCTTTGCCAAATGGCTTCGGCATGCCGGCAACCTTGGCGGATTGACGGTTGGGTTGCAGCGGGAAGAGTTCGTACAGCTTCTTCTTCCAGTCCACGCTGTCGTCTTCTTCGTCAAGCATGGCTACCATATTCCGGAAGTTGGGCGTGTGGCCGTCTTCCTGATAACGCTCACGCATGAAGCGAACGACCTGCCAATGTTCATCCGTCAGGTTGATCTTTTCTGCAGCGGCAATAACTGGTACGACGTCATCACTGAAATTGGCTTCGACCAGAAAGCCGTCGTCGTCAGTCTCAAGTTCTTCGCCGTTAACGATATAACCCATGGTTTTCTCCTATTGAGCGGGTTGAAAAAAGTTTGAAAACTCACATCAGGAGGCACGCAACCGTAACATTCAGTCGATTGCTACTTCCTTGATCGATTTATGCGGAATGAAGATTCCGCAGCCATAACCACGATGCAAACCAAGGCCACGTTCCTGCAGGATCATCGATTGCATCAAGTCGATATCGTGCAGCATCAGGCTGTAACCGCCAATTACCCTTTTGGGGATGTGCATTCTCTGAGCCTTGCCAGGGATAAGGCCAGCTTTTATGCCAATCTCTTCCATCAAGCCTCTGATTCCATTTAGAAAAAGTGCCTCATCCTCGGTGTCTACAGAAACAAAATGTGAATACAGCGTGGCATATGGCGTCACCGCTTTTTCTTTCAAGTCGCCTATGTGCAGCTTTCCCGCACCAGGATCAATTTCCTTGCCAACCAGTTCACGTGCGTCGGCAACGTGTTCAACCGGCATCCGCAAAACCAGCTTGACGCGGCGGTTGATCACCAGATTTTCATTGCGTCCACTCGGTGTCGCATGCACGGGATGAATGCCTGCATTGGCTAGATCGCGCAGCCAGGGGAGGTGTCTGACAATCTCTTCGAACAGCGCATAACCATGATCGGCAGGAATTTCGAAGCCGGTCAGGTCGAATTGAAGGTCGGTGACCTTGGGTGTGTAGTTGAGTCGCTTCAGCGCCTCCCACTCAGCGTTGTACATGCGCATGAATCAACTTCCTTTCGAAGAGTCATCCGCATTAGCCAGCGGTGTGGCCCACTTTAGCATTTCATCGGCCCAGTACTTGGCGGTAACGGGATCGATATCGAAAACCGTGAAGCGAGCGCCGCGCTCTCGAATGCGTAAACGCAGCATCGGTGTGCCACCACCCTCATACAAGACTTCCTGGATTTCAATTTCTTGATTGCCAAAAGGGTTACGAAACTTCGCAATTGGATTTAGTTGGTTCATAATAAATAAGTATTTGGTGATCTGCTGATTATCTGACATTTTTAGTCAGGTATAGACACATCCCTCAGGGTTATTTTGAACCTACCCGAAAGGATAGGTTCTGGATTACCCGAGTGAAATACCCGGTTACCCCTTCGGAATGATGGTTAGGATGATAAGTGCTCCCTAATATGCATGCACTCGTTCCGTATGGCGTTTGTCTGCGGGAAGGTGCTGTGAATTGTGACGACACCCTGTAGTTAAGACTTCAAGGAGATATACAGATGGCAAAACCAATGCATGAAACGCCGAACCTGGACGAACTCGAGACCGGCCCCTGGCCCTCATTTGTCACCGGTCTGAAGCGTCTGGCAAAAGATAACGACATGATGGTTGACCTGATGGGTCAACTGGAAACCTCCTACCAGACCAAATTTGGTTACTGGAAGGGTGGTACCGTGGGTGTTGTTGGTTACGGTGGTGGTGTTATTCCCCGTTTTACCGAACTGAAGGACGAGAACGGCGCTCCCCGTTTCCCCGAAGCTGCTGAATTCCACACCCTGCGCATCCAGCCGCCCGCTGGTATGCATTACACCTCGGACCTGCTGCGTCAGTTGTCCGATGCCTGGTTGGAGACCGGTGGTTCTGGTCTGATTGCTTTCCACGGCCAGTCTGGCGACATCATGTTCCAGGGTATCAAGACTGAGAATGTGCAAAAGGCCTTCGACAAGTTCAATGAAATGGGCTTCGACTTGGGCGGTGCTGGTCCTGCATTGCGTACCTCCATGTCCTGCGTCGGTGCGGCTCGTTGCGAAATGTCGTGTTATGACGAAGCCCGCGCTCTGCGGACAGTCATCAACAACAACCTGGACGACATGCATCGCCCGTCACTGCCTTACAAGTTCAAGTTCAAGTTCTCCGGTTGCCCGAACGACTGTATGAACGCCATCCAGCGTTCTGACATGGCGACCATCGGCACCTGGCGTGACAACATGCGCGCTGACGAGAAGCTGGCACGTGAGTGGTATGCCGCTCACAGCATCGAAGACACCATCAACATGGTTGTCAATCACTGTCCGACCAAGGCTATCCAGCTGAAAAAGAATGATGGTGCTGTCGCGGCTGAAGGCGTCACCAAAGTTGCGATCTCTGACGATCATTGCCTGGAAATTGACAACCATAACTGCGTGCGTTGCATGCACTGTCTGAACGTTATGCCGGGCGCATTGCTGCCAGGTAAAGACAAGGGTGTCACCATCCTGGTTGGCGGCAAGGGCGTGCTGAAGATCGGCGCTTCGATGGGTACCGTTGTGATTCCGTTCATGAAGATGGAATCCGATGATGATTTCGAGCGTTTGAACGACCTATCCCGCAGCATCCTCGACTTCTTCGCAGAAAATGCGCTGGAGCATGAGCGTACCGGCGAGATGATCGAGCGTATTGGTCTGGTCAATTTCCTCGAAGGTCTCGATATCGAAATTGATCCCAGCATGATCGTGCATCCGCGTACGAATCCGTACTTCCGTTCGGATGATTGGGATGAGGAAGCTGAAAAGTGGTTCGAACGTAAGGCTGCTGCTTAACTCGGCTGCTGTGTAATTACGAAGTTCCGTGGCGCTCTGGAAAGCGCGTCACGGAAAAAAGTTTTCCGATCTTATTAGTTGGAGAAAAGTATGGCTGAAAGGACTCATGAAACCATCGAATCTGGCGCGCCGGATCCGATGCCCTACATGCACCCCGTAATGAAAGACAACTACGGCAAGTGGGTTTACCACTCACATCCGAAGCCGGGTGTTCTGTATCACCGTGCCGAAAACGGTGCTGAAGTGTGGACGGTCAAAGCGGGTACGCAACGCCAGATGGACCACTACACCATCCTCAAGTTGGCTGATATCGCTGATCAGTTTGCAGATGGTTATTTGCGCTTCACCACGCGTGCCAACATTGAGTATATGGTTACCGATAACAGCAAGGTCGAGCCGCTGATCAAGGCGCTGACTGACAATGGTTTCCCGGTCGGTGGCACTGCCAACTCGGTTTCCATGATTGCGCATACCCAGGGCTGGTTACATTGCGACATTCCGGGTACGGATGCTTCCGGTGCGGTTAAAGCGCTGATGGATGAGTTGTATGACGAATTCATCAAGTGCGAAATGCCTAACCGCGTCAAGCTTTCAACCTCTTGTTGTGAAATCAACTGCGGTGGTCAAGCGGATATTGCGATCGTGATACAGCATACCAAGCCGCCAAAGATCAACCATGATCTGGTCGCCAACGTCTGCGAACGTCCTTCCGTTGTTGCACGCTGCCCGGTTGCTGCGATCCGTCCGGCTCTGGTTAATGGGAAGCCTTCGCTGGAAGTTGACGAGAAGAAGTGCATTTGTTGCGGTGCCTGTTTCCCCCCGTGTCCCCCGATGCAGATCAACGACCCCGAGCACTCCAAGTTTGCAATCTGGGTCGGTGGCAAGAATTCCAACGCACGTTCGCGTCCGACCTTCCACAAGCTGGTTGCTTCCGGCATCCCGAACAACCCACCGCGGTGGCCTGAAGTCAGTGAGATCGTTAAAACCATTCTTGGTGCATACAAGGCAGATGGTCGTCCTTGGGAACGCATGAATGACTGGATCGACCGTATCGGTTGGCCTGCATTCTTCGAGAAAACTGGTCTGCCCTTCACCAAGTATCACATCGATAACTGGCGAGGTGGTCGTAGCAGCTTGAACGCATCTGCTCATATCCGCTTCTAATCCACTTTCCCGGGATCAAGTCCCGGGTGTGGTCGAAACCGATATTCGGAGATAGGGATATTTAAATGAAAATCGGCATTATGGTAAGTGAAGGGCCTTACAACCATCAGGCAAGCGACACGGCTTATCTGTTTGCGCGTAATGCCATTGAAAAGGGTCATTCCGTTCCGCGCGTGTTTTTCTATCACGATGGCGTAAATAACTCGACCAAGTTGACTCAGCCTCCTCAAGATGACCGCAATGTGGTGAATCGCTGGTCGAAGCTGGCGGAAGATCATGGTGTTGACTTGGTGGTCTGCGTAGCTGCGGGCATGCGTCGCGGAATTACGGATGACATTCTGGCACCTGGTTTCCGTATTTCGGGTCTGGGCCAATTGGTTGAAGCCGGCATCCAGTGCGATCGCCTGGTGACTTTCGGCGACTAAGGGGATAACGATGAGCGACATGATGGATGACATGGACGAAGGCGGCGAAGGCGTCGTCAAGAAATTCATGTTCGTCAACCGCAAAGCGCCCCACGGCACGATCTATGCCTTGGAAGGTCTGGAAGTTGTGCTGATTTCGGCTGCTTTCGATCAGGATGTGAGCATGGTGTTCGTGGATGACGGCGTTTATGAGTTGATCAAGGGCGTCAACACCAAAGGTATCGAAGTCAAGGATTTCTCCAAGACCTATCGTGCGCTTGAAGGTTATGACATCGAAAAGCTGTATGTTGAAAAGGCATCAATGGATGCTCGCGGCCTCACTGAAGATGATTTGATCGTCGATGTGACCGTGCTCGACAGCGCCGAGATGGCTAATCTCATGGCTGAACAAGACGTCGTGATCAGCTACTGAGGGAGACGAACATGCTGCATATCGTGAATAAATCGGCTACAGAACGTAATTCGCTGGAAAGCGCCTTGCGGATGGCCACAAAGGGTTCTGCCGTGTTGCTGATTGAGGATGCTGTCTATGCAGCAACTCAGGGTAGCGTGGCGGCGGCGAAAATCAAATCGGCTATGGCCGATGTTCAGATTTATGCCTTGGGTCCTGATCTGGATGCGCGTGGTATGTCTTCGCGCGTTTTGGACGGAGTTAAAGTTGTTGATTATGGCGGTTTTGTGGACCTCGTTACCGAGCACAACAGCTGCCAATCCTGGTTGTAATTTTTTTAAAGGAGTTCGCTATGCCTATGGTTGAAGTTGCCGGCAAGAGTTTTGAGGTTGATGAGGAAGGCTATCTGACCAACCTGAACGATTGGAACCAGGATATCGCTGAGTATCTGGCCAAGGAAGAAAAGGTTGAAATGACCGAGAGTCACTGGGACGTGGTCAACTTCCTGCGTGAATACTACGACGAGTATCAAATTGCTCCCGCCGTTCGCGTTCTGACCAAAGCTGTGGCCAAGAAACTCGGGCCTGAAAAAGGAAACAACAAGTATCTGTATGAGTTGTTCCCTTACGGACCCGCCAAGCAAGCCTGCAAAATCGCAGGTCTGCCGAAACCGACCGGATGTATCTAATCGTTCCCGTCTGAACGATAAACTTGACGGGCTAGCCGCCCGTCAAGTCAGTTGCAAATAGAGTTTATCCAGCAATGCTGGAAAGCAATGATTTTGATCTGCCAACGCAGAGGAACGGATGACATCGTTAACCGTTATATACACGGGCTTAATGTATTTCGCGACCATCATTCTGATTGTCGGAATTGCTTACCGAATTTATGAGTACAGCCGGACACCGGCTCCTCTTGTGATACCTACTACGCCAGCGCCAACGACAAATAGTGGCGTAGTTCTTCGCATGGCACGTGAAGTTGTTTTGTTTGAATCGTTGTTCAAATCAAATAAGTGGATTTGGCTCTTCGGCTGGTTGTTCCATGTTGGACTTGCTTTAGTTCTGTTACGCCATATTCGTTATTTCCAAGAGCCCGTGTGGTTCTGGGTGGAGTTTATTCAGCCTTTTGGTAAATATGCTAGTTTTATGATGATTGCTGGATTGGCTGGGCTCTGGGCGCGTCGTTTTCTGGTTGATCGCGTACGCTATATTTCCACGCCTTCCGACCATTTGATGTTGGCTTTGTTAGTCGCGATCGGCATGTCAGGTGCAATGATGACTTTTGTCACGCATACAGACATTGTTGCGTTGAAGGCTTTTGCGCTTGGTTTGGTTGTATTTGATTTACAACCTGTGCCAGAAGACCCGCTTCTGTTGATCCATCTTGGATTAGTTGCCTTGTTGATGATTATTTTTCCGGTCAGTAAGTTATTGCATGCACCCGGTATTTTCTTCAGTCCAACAAGAAACCAAAAGGATGATCCACGTACCACCCGTCACATTGCGCCCTGGGCTGCAGCGTTGGAGCGTGACAAGATCTGAGCAAGGTTGCTTTGCCTGCTTCAGAATCCTTTTCAGCTAGAGTCAATCACGGAAACAAGAGTTAAGGAGCCAACGTGGCTGTTGCCGAGTTCGTAATTCCCGAGCTGACTGAATATACGGTCGTCCCCAAAATCAATCCGGGTGCGATGGAGAAGGTCAAATCGTTTGTCGCGCCTCAAGGCCCTCAAGAATACTTGGGATACCCCTGGGAATTGGGCGCCGACTGGAAAGAGCGTGCCATCGACAAGATGGGTGACTTGCTGGGCAAGTATCGTTCACTGCGTGTATTTATGGATGCCTGCGTACATTGTGGCGCCTGCACAGATAAATGCCATTATTTCCTGGGGACAGCAGATCCGAACAATATGCCGGTTGCACGCCAGGATTTGATGCGTAAAGTCTACCGGCGCTACTTTACTTTGCCGGGCAAGATTGCTCCATGGTTAGTCGGTGCCGAAGACCTGACTGAAGACGTGCTGAATCAGTGGTACACCTATTATCACCAGTGCTCGGAATGTCGTCGTTGCTCGGTGTATTGTCCTTATGGAATCGACACTGCTGAAGTCACCATGGCGGGTCGTGAAATTCTGAACTATGTAGGTGTAGGTCAGAAATACTCCAACGAAATTCTGGTCAAGGTACAGAAAATCGGGAACAACCTCGGCTTGCCTGGTCCCGCCCTGGAAGACACGCTACTTGGCTTGGAAGAGGATATCGAGGCGGATACCGGCGTCCCAGTCAAGATGCCACTCGACGTAGTCGGTGCCGAAATTATGCTGGTGACGCCATCAGCCGACTTCTTCTCCGAGCCCCATGTTGAATCATTGATCGGCTATGCCAAAGTATTCCATGCTGCAGGCGTATCTTGGACTTTATCGAGCAAAGCGTCTGAGGCAGGAAATTTCGGCTTGTTTAATGGCAGTTACGAGACCATGCAGAAAGTTGCCATGCGGATTCGTGATGCCGCGCTGGAGCTTGGATGCAAACGCATTATTGTCGGCGAATGCGGTCACGCTTGGCGGGTTGCCTATAGCTTCTGGAATACTCTGACTGGTATTGGTTACGGCGGGGAAGACCCGTTTTCCAAGAAACTTCAGCAGCAATTGGATAACCGGTATCCGCAACCGATGCATATATGCGAATACACCTGGGATTTGATTGAAAGCGGTGTACTTAAATTCGACAAGTCTCTGAACGACAATCGTGTCATTACATTCCACGATTCCTGCAACGTCGCTCGTGGATCTCGAATGGGTACCGAACCCGGGGGACAGTTCACCATCCCAAGAAACATCATCAGGGCCGTGGCAAACAACTTCCAGGACATGCCCGACGATACTATCGGAGAAGGTACTTTCTGTTGCGGCGGCGGCGGCGGCTTGTTGACCGATGACTTGATTGAAGTCCGCGTAAAAGGCGCATTACCTCGCATGAATGCCTACAACAGTGTTGTAAAAGGCAATCAGGTCAATTTCCTGGCGTTGATATGCGCGATTTGCAAGGCCCAATTTACCAAGGTGTTCCCGTATTACGGATTTGATCGTGGTCAGGTCGGTGGCGTGCACCAGCTCGTCAGTACGGCCATCAAGCTGGATTGATTTTGATACTGAGCGGTACGGTATGCCGTACCAATGAAATTTTAGGTGCAGTTAGAAAATGCGCCGTGTGCAATTGACGATAGGAGAGCGAAGATGGCTGTCACTTCAAAAGATGTAAAGAAAACCGAGGGTTTGTCCTGGCGTCGGTACAAAGAAGGCGAAACGAGCAAGAACTATCGCCGTTCACAGGAGCTGATCTTCCAAGCTAGCTGGACCCATAAATGTCCTGAATATGTTCTCTCAACACCGCCTTGCCAGGGATCTTGCCCCGCAGGGGAGGACATTCGCGGCTATCTGAACATTGCGCGCGGAATTGAAAAACCGCCGGTTGGCATGACCTGGCAGGAATTCGCTTTCCGTCGCATTACTGATGCAAATCCGTTCCCGGCTGTCATGGGCCGTGTTTGTCCGGCGCCTTGTGAGTCCGGTTGTAACCGCAACCAGGTGGAAGACCATGTCGGCATCAACTCGGTTGAGCACTTCATTGGCAACTGGGGCCTCAACAACAGCATGAAGTTTGATGCGGTCAGTGTTGCTCCCTCCGGCAAAAAAGTTGCCATCATCGGTGGTGGTCCTGCCGGTCTGGCTGCCGCGTATCAATTAGCCAAAAAGGGTCATGCCTGTACCATTTTTGATGATCACGCCGAACTTGGCGGCATGATGCGCTACGGTATTCCCGGTTTCCGCACACCACGCAATGTGCTTGATGGTGAAATCCAACGCATTCTGGATCTTGGCGTTGAAACCCGTTTGAACTGCCGTATTGGCAGCGATATCACCATGGATCAAATCGAAAAAGACTTCGATGCCATCTTCATGGGTCTGGGTGCTCAATCTGGACGTGCTTTGCCGGTTCCCGGTGCGGAAGCCCCCAATTGCGTAACCGCAATGTCGTTCTTGCGCGCCTTCAACGAAGGTCGTCTGCAACACGTTGGTAGCAAGGTTGTTGTTATTGGTGGTGGCGATACCTCGATTGACGTTGCAACGGTAGCGCGTCGTCTGGGCAAAATCACCAATGTGACCGACAAGGATTTGCCGGAACATGTATTGGCTGGTCATACCGCACATGATGTCAGTTCAATTGCAGCCCGTCAGGGCGCTGAAGTTGTACTGGTTTCTCGTGCCACGATCGACAAGATGGCCGCCAACAAGACCGAAATCGAGCATGCGCAGACCGAAGGTATTGAAATCATTGGTGGCGTCACGCCGGTTGCCGTAGTGGTTGGTGCTGATGGCCGTGCAACCGCGCTGCGGGTTGCCGAGTTTGTCATGGAAGGCAATAACACCAAGATCATCGAAGGCACCGAGCGCGATCTGCCGGCCGATCTGGTGGTCTCCGCGATTGGTCAGGCAGTTGATTTCAGTGGTCTTGAAGGCTTCAACAACAACAACGGTTTGATGAAGGCGGACAAAAATTACCGCTTCCCTGGCAAGCCACATGTGTTTGTTGGCGGTGACGTTCTTCGCCCGCACTTGTTGACGACCGCAATCGGCCATGCCCGCATCGCAGCCGATGGTATCGATGCCTTCTTGAAGAGTGAAGAACTCGACAAGCGCCCGAAAGTTGACGTGCATCACTGGGATATGGTTCGCAAATGGGTCGAAACCGGTCATGAATACAAAGAACTGCATGGCCAGAATTGGGGTACATCTGCTGAAAAGGGTCTTTTGCACAACTTCGAGGACCGTTCACAGAAATATGTGATCCCGTCTACCGAAATGTTCCTTGGCCATTTCATGAACACCCCGCGTCTGAAGCGTCATATCGTTCACCTGGATAAGGAATCAGCCCTGGGTAACTTTGATGACCGCCTGGGTCAGCTGGATGAAAAGGAAGTGGTTGCTGAAGCCAAACGCTGCATGTCTTGCGGACTATGCTTCGAATGTGACAACTGCGTCATCTACTGCCCACAGACTGCCGTGTTCAAGGTCAAGAAGAAAGATGACCCGACGACTGGCCGTTATGTGGATACCGACTATGGCAAGTGCATCGGCTGTCACATCTGTGCTGACGTGTGCCCGACTGGTTATATCGTCATGGGTATGGGCGAGTAATTTAAAGGATGAACGGCATGGCGAGACTGGCCAATTGGCTGCGCCTCGTCGCCCTGATCGTTGTTGCAGCCTTTTCGGCTGCAGCAACCGTCCCGGCGGCTGCAGGTGTTGATCTGCCCAAGATTGAAAAGGGCAAAGGCGATAAATGTGTGGAAGACACACAATTCATGCGCCGTAATCATATGGATCTGCTAAAGCATCATCGTGATGACACGATGCGCAAGGGTATTCGTACTACCAAGCACAGTCTCAAGAAATGCGTGGAGTGCCATGCCAGCGAGAAGAGCGGCAGTGTTGCTGCAAGTAAGGAAGACTTCTGTGCCGCCTGTCACAGCTACGCAAGTGTCAAACTCGACTGCTGGGATTGCCATGCCACGAAACCCGGTAAGAAACCCCCGACGCAATTGGGGCAAGGTAGGGTTCAGATGCAGTCTTCACCCCTGATTGCTGCCACCCAGCCGGGAGAAAGCAAATGAACGACCAAATCAATACCAATTCCGTCGAGGCGCAAGCACGACGTGATTTCCTCAAGACTGGTGCGCTGGTTGTCGGTGCGACGCTGGCCCCCGGCGTGTTGTTCTACGGCGTTGCTCACAGCCGTGCGCCGGAAGAAGCCGCTTCAAGCGACAAGCGCTATGGGCTGCTGATCGATACGACCAAGTGTGGCAATGGCTGCAACGACTGTGTCACCGCCTGCAATACTGAAAATGGCCTGTCCGGTGAAACTGGTCCGCAAGACAGTCAGTGGATACGCAAGGTGGATATCAAGGATTTGCGCACGGGTTATGTGCAAAGTCTGCCGATGATGTGTCAGCACTGCGAAAATCCGCCTTGTGTCGATGTTTGCCCCACCAGCGCATCGATGAAACGCGCTGACGGCATCGTTCTGGTGGACCGACACACCTGCATCGGATGCCGCTACTGCATGATGGCTTGCCCGTACAAAGCGCGTTCCTTCGTGCATGAGCCATTGACTGACCAGAACCCCGAAGTGCCGCGCGGCAAGGGATGTGTCGAGTCCTGCACTTTCTGTGTCCAGCGTGTCGATCGCGACGAGCAGCCAGCCTGCGTCGAGGCTTGCAATAAGCAGGGCCATGGCGCCATGATTTTTGGCGATCTCAAAGATCCCGAAAGTGAGCTAAACAAGGCACTCAAGTCGGCGTCGAGTATCGAGGTGCGTGCCGATTTGGCACTCAACACCGGCGTTCGTTATCAAGGGATTTAATTTATGGCGCAAGAACACTGCACGAATCAAGGTGAGTGCCGCACCGGTCAGTTCATCACTTTGCTCGCGTTGGGCGGACTGGTGATTCTGGGCGCGCTGTACGCCTTTTTTACGCTGGAACATCATGGTCATGTCCTGACCGGCATGAACAACCAGGTCGTTTGGGGACTCCCACATGTGTTTGCGGTCTTTCTTATTGTTGCCGCGTCAGGCGCGCTAAATGTGGCGTCGATTGGTTCGGTCTTCGGCAAAGATGTCTACAAGAAACGTGCGCCGCTGTCCGGCATGCTGGCCTTGGCCTTGTTGGCTGGCGGACTGGCTGTTCTGGTGCTTGATCTGGGGCGTCCGGACCGTTTGATCGTGGCGATGACGCATTACAACTTCCGGTCCATCTTCGCCTGGAACATGATCTTTTATAACGGCTTCTTTGCCATTGTCGGTCTCTATCTGATTACCCTGATGGATCGCAACCTTAAAGGCTGGTCGAAACCAGTTGGTTATATGGCATTTTTCTGGCGTCTGGCTTTGACCACCGCAACTGGCTCGATTTTCGGTTTTCTGGTTGCACGCGCTGGCTACAATTCCGCGTTGATGGCGCCGATGTTCATCATCATGTCGTTTGCATACGGACTGGCCATTTTCATGGTGGTTCAGTCCTCCATGTACTACTGGAATGGTTTGGTGCTCGATGATGGCGTGCGGCGGCGCATGAAAAATCTGTTGGCGGTTTTTGTCGGCGCTTCGTTGTATTTCACCGTGGTGTTTCACCTGACCAATCTTTATTTCGCCAAACAGTGGGATTTCGAACGTTTCATCCTGCTCGATGGTGGCATTTACACTCAGATTTTCTGGATCGGGCAGATTCTCCTAGGCGGCATAGTGCCGTTGATCCTCCTGTTCATGCCGCGTACACAGGATGCCCAGAAGATTTGCTTCTGCTTCTTGGCGCCGTTGCTGGTCATCCTCGGTGGTCTTGCTCAAATGTACGTCACCATCATTGGTGGGCAGGCTTTCCCGATGCAGATGTTCCCGGGTCATGAAGTTACCAGCACTTTCTATGATGGCGTGGTCGCACAGTACAACCCGACCGTATACGAATGGCTGCTGGGTATCGGTGGTGTCGGTATTACTTTCGTGCTGACGGTTATTGCGGTACGTGCCTTCAAATTCATGCCGCAGGACGATTTCCATGTTCTGCAGATGAGAAGAAGTACAGACTGACAAAGTTTGAATTTGCAAACCGCATCAAGCAAAAAGCAAAAAGCCGACAAAATTAGTCGGCTTTTTGCTTTCAGCCCGGTAAAATTTCTCCATGCCGCATCTATTTCTTTCCGCCGCTCACAAGTCCTCAGGCAAAACCACGGTTACGCTGGGCTTGTGTCGTGCCTTGCACGATCGGGGCATGAGGGTGCAGGCGTTCAAGAAGGGGCCGGATTACATCGACCCGATCTGGCATGGCAAGGCCAGCGAACAGCCCAGTTACAACCTTGATTTTCACCTGATGGAGCAGGACGAAATCCTGGCTCTGTTCCATCGTCATGCTGCTCGCGCCGATATCAGCCTGATCGAAGGCAACAAGGGTTTGTACGACGGCATGGACGTTGAAGGCAGCAACAGCAACGCGGCCTTGGCCAAGTTGCTTGGCGCGCCGGTTGTACTGGTATTGGATAGCGTTGGCATGACGCGCGGTGTGGCACCGTTGATCCTTGGTTACCAAGCATTCGACCCGGCGATCAATATCGCCGGCGTGATTCTCAACAAGGTCGGTGGGCCGCGCCATGAAGAAAAGCTGCGTGCCGTGATCGAGCGCTATACCGATGTGAAAGTCCTGGGTGCGGTGCGCATGGACCCAAATCTGGCAATTGTCGAACGGCACCTGGGTTTGATGCCGGGTAACGAAGCGGAACAGGCAGAAGCCCGCATCCAAACCATAGCCGGCAGAATCAAGGCGCAGGTTGATCTGGATACCATCGTACAGGTGGCTCAGAGTGCGCAACTGCCACCAGTGGCGGTCGAGATGCCAAAACCTCGCTCCACGGCTGAAGGCTTGAAACTGGCCTATGCCAATGACAGATCGTTCGGTTTCTATTATCAGGAAGACCTGGACACTTTGCGTGCCGCCGGTGTGCAACTGATACCGCTCAATACGCTGACGGATTCGCGCTTGCCGGCTGTCGACGGTTTGCTGATTGGCGGCGGATTTCCCGAGATGTTCGTCACGCAACTGGCTGCCAATCAGTCCCTGCGCCACAACATACGCCAGGCTGTCGAAAACGGCTTGCCTGTGTATGCCGAGTGTGGGGGGTTGATGTACCTGTCGCGCTCGGTGCGCTGGAATGAGCATTTTGGCGAGATGGTCGGCATTATCCCGGGGGATGTCGTGATGGGCGCGCGTCCGGTTGGGCGGGGGTATGCCGCCTTGGGCGAAACGACAGAGGGACTTTGGCCGCCACATGCGGAGACGATCCCTGCCCATGAATTTCACTATTCCCACTTGGAAAATCTGGATGACGGTCTTAACTATGCTTACCGAGTATTGCGCGGCCAGGGCATCGACGGCACGCATGACGGATTTGTCTGGAACAACCTGCTGGCTTCCTACTGTCACCGTCGCGGTAGTGGGGCACGTGGCTGGATTGCCCCTTTTTTAACCAAGGTCACGGCTTACCATTTGGCGCGCATCAGCCCAAGCGCCGCTGACCGTAACGTCGTATGTCAAGCGGCCTGAATTTTTTTGCAAGTCCACCGGAGCATGTCTCCGTTTTATGAGAGGAAATGAAATGATCAGTCTGACCAAACAAGCCGCGGACCAGATCCGCACTGCCGCCATTGAATCGGGTGCCGACAACCTGGGCTTGCGTATTGCCGCGCGGGTCAATGATGCCGGCATGCTGGAATTCGGCATGGGATTCGATGAAGAGCGCAGCAATGATGCAGCGGTTGATTCCTGGGGCGTCACGTTGTTGATCAACGCTCAATCGAAGCCTTACCTTGACGATGTGACGATTGATTTCACCGAAGTCAATCCAGGCGAAAGCCGCTTCGTGTTCAGCAAGGCCAGTGCTGGCGGTGGTTGTGGTAGTGGTGGCGGCGGTGGCGGTGGTTGTGGCAGCGGTGGCTGTGGTACTGGTGGCGGCTGCGGTAGCAGCAACTGATCAGTAAAGCGCCATCCCCGATTCCGGAGGGGTGGCGCTAAGCAAGACGTTTTATTGTAATTTTGCGCAATTCTTGATTGAGCACTATGGACTATTTACCGATTTTCCTGGACCTGCGCGGTCGCAATGGTTTGGTTGTAGGCGGTGGAGATGCTGCTGCCCGCAAAGCGAGTCTGATGTTGAGTGCCGGCGCCTGGGTGACGGCCGTTTCGCCACAGCCGCTTAGCGAAGCTTTCAGCGAGTTAGCCAAGACAGACCGCTTGATTCACCGTCAGGCTGAATTCGCGCCTGAACATCTGGAGGGGGTCGATGTCGTTTTCGCAGCCAGTGAAGACGAACAGCTTGATCTCCGGGTTCACGATGCCGCACGGGCTCTGCATATTCCCGTCAATGTGGTCGATCGTCCGAAACAATGTGCTTTCATCATGCCTTCGATCATTGATCGCTCTCCGGTCATGGTTGCTGTGTCGAGTGGTGGTGAAGCGCCGGTGTTGTCTCGCTTGTTGCGCGCCAGGCTGGAAACGCTGATTCCTGCAGCTTATGGTCGGCTTGCCGCCCTGGCGGGACGCTTCAAAAGCCAGGTACGGGAAAAGTTGACCACCACCGAGGCGCGTCGGAAGTTCTGGGAGAATGCGCTGCTGTCGCCGATTTCAGAAATGGTGTTTTCCGGACGCGAGCAAGAGGCGGAAGCCAGCCTGGCGGCCATGCTGGCGGATACGGGAAAGACGCCGGCCACAGGCGAGGTCTATCTGGTTGGCGCCGGACCGGGAAACCCGGATTTGTTGACTTTCCGGGCATTGCGACTGATGCAACAGGCCGATGTGGTCGTGTATGACCGCTTGGTCGCTCCCGCCATTCTCGACATGTGTCGGCGCGATGCAGACCGTCTATACGTCGGTAAAGAACGCGACAACCATGCCGTGCCGCAGGATGAAATCAACATGGTGCTGGTCCGCCTGGCGAAGGAAGGCAAGCGCGTTTTGCGGCTGAAGGGCGGTGATCCATTCATCTTCGGACGCGGCGGAGAAGAAATCGAAACGCTGCGCGAACATGGCGTGCCATTCCAGGTCGTTCCGGCGGTCACCGCCGCCGCTGGTGTCGCGGCGTATGCAGGTATTCCGTTGACGCACCGTGATCATGCTCAGGCATTGATTCTGGTGACTGGCCACCTCAAGGACGGCACGATGGACCTGGATTGGGACATGCTTTGTCGTCCTGCTCAGACCATCGTGATCTACATGGGACTCAAGGGCCTGGTCCAACTTTGCGACGAAATGAAGAAGCACGGCATGCCGGGTTCTACTCCGGCGGCTATCGTGCAACAGGGCACCACGTTGAATCAGAAAGTGGTTACCGGCACTTTGGATACCTTGCCAGCCCAGGCTGCACAAGCTGAATTGAAGCCGCCGACTCTGATCATCGTTGGCAGTGTGGTCAGTCTGCATGCCAAGCTGAACTGGTTCCACCCCGAGCCTGCCGCCGACGACCATTGGCATACGCCGCTCGACAAGCCTGCCAGCCTGGGCTGAGTAATCGTCAGACAACCAGAGGCGGTTCAGTTCAACAGTTCGCTGAGCAACTGGGCCTGTTGTTTGGTCTGGTGTTCGATCAACAGGCGTTGGGCACGGGTGATCGCCAACAGGTCGGCAAGGGCATCGTCGAATTGATCGTTGACTACCAGATAGTCGAATTCGAGGGCATGCGAGATGTCCTCCCGCGCCACCGCCATACGTTTGGCGATGATTTCCGCACTGTCAGTGCCACGGCCATCAAGGCGACATTGAAGTTCAACCAATGACGGCGGCAGGATGAAGATCGATTTCGCCTGCGGAATCAGCTTTCGGACTTGCGCCGCGCCCTGCCAATCGATCTCCAGCAGAATGTCGCGACCGGCGGCCATTTCATCTTCAATCCATCGCTGCGATGTGCCATAGAAATTGCCGTAAACCTCTGCGCTTTCAAGGAACTCACTCTGCCCGAGCCGCTCTTGAAAATTTTCACGGCTGATGAAATGGTAGTGCACACCATCGATTTCGCCTGGCCTGGGTGCTCGCGTGGTGAACGAAACCGATAGCCGAATACTGGCATCCTGATTCAACAACGCTTTAACCAGGCTCGATTTGCCCGCGCCCGATGGCGCGGAAATGATGAATAGATTGCCACGCATGCGGATTCCTCGTTACTCGATGTTCTGGATCTGTTCGCGCATTTGCTCGATCAAAACTTTCAATTCAACCGAGGTCTGGGTGAAGTCCAGCGATGCTGATTTTGAGCCGAGGGTGTTGGCTTCGCGGTTGAGCTCCTGCATCAGGAAATCCAGCCGTTTACCAGCCGCGCCGCCAGCATCGAGAGTGCGGGTGACTTCGTCGAGATGGGTCAGCAGGCGATCCAGTTCCTCGTCGATATCGATTTTCTGCGCGAACAAGACGACTTCCTGGTTCAGCCGATCTCGATCGAGTGGGTTATCGGAGTTCGGCAGCAATTCCTCCAGGCGCTTGCTGAGCTTATCCCGATAGTTGGCGATGATTTCCGGGGTGCGTGGGCGGATGTGCTCAACATGGCCACGGATGCCGGCGACGCGTTCCAGAATGACGGCCTTCAGCTTGTCTCCTTCGCGCGCTCGGCTGGCATTGAATTGAATCAGTACCGCCTGGATCAACGTTAAAGCGGCGGCATGCAACGCTTGTGGGTCGGGTGCGGTGTCACCCAGCATACCCGGCCAGCGCAGAATTTCGTGCACGGCGAGCGGCTGTGCATTTGGAAACGCATCCAGTGCGCTGCCTGACAAGGCTTGCAATTGCGCCAGCAATGACGGGTTGAGCGTGCCGGGCAGGGCGGCATCTTCACGTGGGTTAAAATTGATGCGGCATTCCAGTTTGCCACGTTTGATCTGATCGCTGATCTGCGTCCGCAAAGTCGGTTCCAGTGAGCGAAAATCTTCTCCCATGCGAAAGGTGAGATCAAGGAAACGCGAGTTGACCGCGCGCAGTTCGAGCGAGAGTTGGCCATGCGGCAGATCGGCAGTTTCAACCGCGTAACCGGTCATGCTGCGCAGCTCTTCTTTCTTGCCTGAGTTTTTTTGTTTGCTGTTGGATGACATTTCCTGCCGGCTTTCTTTCATGAACGTCACGATCTTGGTTATCCTTCAATGATTACTGTCATAAAAACAGTTTAACCCGCCGCTCTCATCTCTCGCACCCAACCCCATACCGATGGCAGCACAAACCACTGAACCCCTGACCCATGGTTACCATCTGGGCGATTACGTCATTGATCGTCGCATTGGTGGGGGCGGTTTTTCGCTGGTTTATCTGGGTTTCGATATCGATGGTCAACCGGTTGCAATCAAAGAGTATTTGCCGGGGGGGGTGGTTAAGCGGGGTGATCGAGGAACTGTGCATCCGCTGTCGGTGGATAAGGAAGCTTCATTTCGCTACGGCATGAAGTGCTTTTTCGAAGAAGGCCGTTCCTTGGCCGGAATCCGGCATCCCAACGTGGTCAAGGTCGTCAATTTCTTTCGCGCCAACGACACCGTTTACATGGTGATGAAGTACGAGCAGGGTAAAACCCTGCAACGACATATCGTTGGGCACGAAGAACCCATGCGGGAAACCTTTCTGCGCCGGGTCTTCATCCAGTTGCTGAATGGATTGCGAGAAGTACATGCGCACAAGATCCTGCATCTGGATATCAAGCCGTCGAACATTTATATCCGTGCCGATGGCTCGCCGGTATTGATCGATTTCGGTGCCGCTCGCCATGCCCTGTCGCAGGATTTCATGTCTTCCCCGATGTACACGCCGGGGTTTGCCGCGCCAGAGCAATACAAGCAACGTGACCGGCTGGGACCATGGACCGATATCTACAGTATTGGCGCCACCATGTTTGCCTGTATGACGAAAAGCCCGCCGCCACCTGCTGATGAGCGAATGGAAAAAGACAAACTGCCGTTGTTGGTCAAGTCGCATACCGGTCTGTATTCCAAAGGTTTGCTTGACCTGGTCGATTCAATGCTGCGTCTGAATTACACCGAACGACCGCAGAGTGTATTTTCGGTGCAGAAACAGCTGATCAGTATGGCGCAGGCTGCACGTTCGCAAAAGCCAACCTTGTTTGCGTTGATCAAAGAAAGGATCACTCGCGAATTATGAAGTACGTCGTATATCAGGCCAGTCGACGCGGTGGCCGTCCTTACAACGAAGACCGGGTCGCCTATGCCTACACCTCGGAGTCGCTGTTGATGGTGCTGGCCGATGGCATGGGCGGACACAGCCATGGCGAGGTTGCCTCGCAATTGACGGTACAGGTCATTTCCAGCTTGTTCCAGTCGCGCGCAAAGCCGTTATTACCGGACATGAGCAGCTTCCTGTTGGATGGCATTTATGCAGCGCACGATGCGATCAATGAATATGCCCTGCGCAAGCGCATGGCCGATCCGCCGCGCACCACCTGTGTGGTCTGTGTTGTGCAAAAGGGCATGGCCTGCTGGGCGCACGTGGGTGATTCACGCCTCTATCATTTTAGCCGTCGCGACACCTTGTTCCGCACGCATGACCACTCGGCAGTACAGCAATTATTCGATGATGGCGTGATTTCGGAAGAGGAGATGGGAACCCATCCAGACCGCAACAAGCTTTACAACTCGATCGGCGGTTACATGCTGCCTGATATCGAGATCGGGCAGCCGGTTAAATTGCATGAAGGCGATGTGCTGATGATGTGTACCGATGGCGTCTGGCCAGAGTTGACGCCAACCGAAATGCTCTCCACCCTGCGCGCTTACCCGCTTGAACGCGCAGTTAAACACATGATGGATCATGCCGAATTTCGTGCCGGGCAGTACGGTGACAACCTGTCTGTCGTTGCCATGCGGTTTGGCGAGGAGCGATTCGAGGCGGGTGAACTGATGCTAGGCGACGATCTCGGTCTCGACGGCTTCACCACCCAACTCAAGAATCTCGGCAGCAAAAGCCAGCCGATCCCGCTGACCACCGAGCAGGAACTCGATCGGGCGATGGCTGACATTCAGGCCGCCCTGGCCAAATATGGCGCTCCCTAAATTCCCCTCAAGCAAGGCATTTCATGACCACTTTGCAACGCCCCTCAGGACGCGCGGCTGACCAACTGCGCAACATCCGCCTCACCCGTCACTACACCAAGCACGCGGAAGGCAGTGTGCTGGTGGAATGCGGCGACACCAAAGTGCTGTGCACCGCCAGCGTTTTGGAAAAAGTGCCGCCGCACGTGCGCGGCACCGGCGCTGGCTGGTTGACCGCCGAATACGGTATGTTGCCGCGCGCCACCCATACGCGCGGCGACCGCGAGGCGGCTCGCGGCAAGCAGTCCGGCCGCACGCAGGAAATCCAGCGCCTGATCGGGCGCAGCCTGCGCGCCGCCGTCGATCTGGAAAAACTGGGTGAGCGCACGATCCACGTTGATTGCGATGTGCTGCAGGCCGATGGCGGTACCCGCACGGCGAGTATTACCGGCGCCTGGGTCGCGGTGCAGGATGCGATCAACTGGCTGGTGGCGCAGGGCAAATTGCCGGAAAACATCATGCGCGACCATGTCGCGGCGATTTCGGTCGGCGTCTGGCAAGGAACCCCGGTGCTTGATCTCGACTACGCCGAGGATGTCGCCTGCGATACCGACATGAACGTGGTGATGATTGGTTCGATTGGAAAACCCGGTGGCTTGATTGAAGTCCAGGGCACCGCCGAAGGAGCGGCATTTTCCCGCGCCGAACTGAATGTGTTGCTCGATCTGGCCGAGAAAGGCATCCAGGAATTGATGACGGCACAAAACGCCGCGTTGGAGGCGTGACATGAAAAAAGTGGTGATTGCCTCGAACAATGCCGGCAAATTGCGCGAAATCGCTCGCATCCTGGAACCGCTCGACTTTGAAGCCCTGCCGCAAAGCGCGTTCGGCGTGCCGGAATGTCCGGAGCCGCATGTGACTTTCGTTGAAAACTGCATCGCCAAGGCGCGCCATGCCGCCGCGCATACCGGTTTGCCGGCGCTGGCCGACGATTCCGGCATCTGCGTCGACGCGCTGAACGGTGCGCCCGGCGTGTATTCGGCGCGCTATGCCGGTGATCCAAAGTCGGACGAACGCAACAATCAGAAACTGATCGAGGCGCTGCAAGGCGAATCGAACCGGCGTGCGCATTACTACTGCGTCATGGTCTATGTGCGTTACGCCGACGATCCGCAGCCGATCATTGCCGAAGGCGCCTGGCATGGCGAAATCATCGATACACCGCGCGGTGATGGTGGTTTCGGCTACGACCCGTATTTCCTGCTGCCCGAGTTCGGCCAGACTGGCGCTGAATTGAGCATGGAAGTGAAGAACGGTATCAGTCATCGTGGTCAGGCATTGCGCGCGCTGGCCGAGAAACTGCGCGCCTGAGTCGGGTCTTGCATGGTTGAGATGCGGTTGATTCGAACGTGATTCCCTGGCTGCGCGGTAACGATCCCGAAATCGATCCGTTTCCGCCTGTGCAGCGGGCCTCGCGGAAATACAACGGCCTGCTGGTGGCGGGCGGTGATCTGTCGGTGCCGCGTTTGTTGGCGGCTTACCGGCACGGCATCTTTCCCTGGTTCAATCCCGATGAGCCCATTTTGTGGTGGTCGCCGGACCCACGCATGGTGTTGTTTCCGAAGGAGTTCAAACTGTCGCGTTCACTCAGGAAACGGCTGGGCCGGGGTGATTTCCAGGTTCGGGCCGATACAGCGTTTACCCAGGTCATGCGGGAATGCGCTGCGCCGCGTGAAGGTGCGGCGGGCACCTGGATCAGCGAGGCGATGATCCAGGCTTATACCGCGTTGCACCAGGTTGGCTATGCGCATTCGATCGAAACCTGGAGGCGCGGTGAAAGTGGTGAAGAGATTCTGGTCGGTGGCTTGTACGGCGTTGGCATTGGGCGGGTGTTTTTCGGCGAATCGATGTTCATGCGGCAGACGGATGCGTCCAAGGTTGCCTTTGCGCATCTGGCGGGCTGGTTGCGGCAGCATGATTACGGCGTCATTGATTGCCAGATGAGTACGCCACATCTGGCTTCATTGGGAGCACGCGAAATTCCACGTAGCGAATTTACTGAATTACTGGCGCGTTTCACGCTCGAACCCGGCATTTCCGACTGGACGCAATTGGCATGAGCTTCGCCAAAGACCTGCCGATTTTCCGTTTGCAGTTCTATCTCACTGCGCCTTATCCGTGCAGCTATCTGCCTGATCATGTCGCGCGTTCGCAGGTCGCCGCGCCGGCCAGCCTGATCGATACCGGGGTTTACAGTGAGTTGGTGCGTCTCGGCTTTCGTCGCAGCGGCCAGCACGTCTATCGGCCGCGTTGCGACGTCTGCCGCGCCTGTGTTGCAAGCCGGTTGCCGGTGGCGGAATTCGAACCCAACCGGACGCAACGCCGCTGTCTTAAACGCAATTCAGACCTCCGTTTACGCCTGCTGCCGTTGGCGTTCGATGAGTCGCATTACCGGCTTTACCAGCGTTATCAATCTGCACGCCATGCCGGCGGCGGCATGGACGAGGACGACCGGGAACAATTTCGCGGCTTTCTGCTGCAAAGCCGTGTCGATAGCGTGCTGGCCGAATTCAGTCTGGAAGGCGAGGTGGTGATGGTGGCGTTGATCGACAAGCTGATTGATGGCCTTTCCGCGGTCTATACCTTTTTTGATCCAGCATTGAAGCAGCGCAGTCTGGGCGCTTTCGGCATCCTGACCCAGATTAATCTGGCACGCGAAATTGGCTTGCCTTATGTCTATCTCGGATACTGGATAGAGGCGTGCGGAAAAATGGCCTACAAACGCAGCTATCAACCGCTTGAAGGACTGATGGACGGGCGTTGGCAACGTTTGAGATGACTTGAAGGAAGGACAATATGGCAAAGCTACCTGACGCCGTGGAGCAAGTGCTTCAGATGCATGCACCGTTTATCCATGCTGTGGTGAATGCGCTGACCGATCGTTCAAAACTGCCGATACTGATGCAGACCCTGGACGCCGCTGAGCAACAGGGCTGGGCAGAACTGGTGCGGGCCTTGCGCCAGATCGTGGATGGCAAACGTGATGACTCGATCAAGCTCGGCCTGGATGAGGAAGATCGCATCGTGGTGGACGCAGTGCTGCGTGGCTTGATGAATCCGGAGTCTTTGCCTCCGCGCGACAAGCAGCCGGATGCCAGCGCCGCCGCGCCCGGTCTGGCGGCGATGATTTCAGCCAGTGCGCGCGGCGATGCGCAAGCCCTGGCGGTATTGGCCAACATGGCGGAACAGATGGTGCGCGCAGGCGGCGACATGGCGCGTTTGGGCGGAATCATGCGGCGGCTGGTCAATGGTGAACGTGATTTCGAGGTGTTGTCGAAAGGCATGGGCAATCTGGGCCGGACTTTGCTGCTCGATATCCTGAGTGAATTGGGAAAGAGTGCGATTCACTGAGTGCGCTTCTTTGCTCCTGTTTTATCCGCATCGGGTTGCTTCCCCAATCTGGCAAGCGGGAACTTACAATGCCGGCCAGCCGAGTCAGCAGAATTAATGAGGATGAATACGGATGTCTGAAGACCAGAATCTGGTGCCCGTTCGAAAAGCGGAAATCGAGATGGGCAAGCCTTTGCCTTTTTCTGTTTTTGATGCCGATCGAAACCTGTTGCTGAATCGTGGTGAGTTGGTGACAACGGATCATCAGATTGATGTGTTGATACAAAAGGGGTTGTATCGCGAACAACTGCGACCCGATTCGGCCGCCGGAGCGGCTTCCAGAGAGGCGGCCAAACCGGCCGAAGGCGGCAAACCGCAAGGTGAAATGCTGAGCTTCGATGCGGTCAAACTGATGCCGGGCGATGCACTGCAACTCCAGCCCTTGATGGAGGGGCAGACAGAGCGCTATTCAGTCAAGGTGATCGGTGTGATGAAGCCGAAGAGCCTGTTGGTGACCGCGCCGGTGGTCGATGGCAAGCTGATTTTCGTGCGTGATGGTCAGACTTATCTGGTGCGCGCCTTCTCCGGCCTGAATGTTTGTGCATTCAAGGCAAAGATCCTCAAATCCCAATTGCAGCCGTTTCCGTATATGCATCTGTCTTACCCGGACAGCGTTCAGGCGATGCGCATCCGAAAATCAATGCGGGCGCCAGCCAGCATCATCGTCGCGGTGCATGAAACCGAGGTTGGGCGTCAAAGCGGCGCGGGCAAGATCATCGACCTCAGCGTGGGGGGCGCCCGCATGTATTCGCCGATGCAGATTGGTATCAAGGACCAGACCCTCTGGCTGTCGTTCAAGGTGATGCTGGGCGACATGGAGGAATACGTCAAAACGCCGGCGGTGATTCGTACTGTCGGCGAAGAAGACGATGAACAGGGTAAACGCATGCATGTCTTTGGCTTGCAGTTCGGCGAACTGGCCCAATCGCAGCGCCTGATCATCATGAATCTGGTCTATCAGCATCTACTCAAGGAAAGCGCCTGATGCGGCAATATCTCGATTTGCTCCAGCATGTTCTGGACCATGGTACGAAGAAATCCGACCGCACCGGAACCGGCACGATCTCGGTGTTCGGCTATCAGATGCGCTTTGATCTTGGTCAGGGTTTCCCGCTGTTGACGACCAAGAAAGTGCATCTGAAATCCATCATTCACGAACTGCTCTGGTTCCTCAAGGGTGATACCAACATTGCCTACTTGAAGGAAAACGGCGTTTCGATCTGGGACGAATGGGCCGATGCCAACGGCGATCTCGGTCCGATTTACGGCTACCAATGGCGGAGCTGGCCAGCCGCCGATGGTCGTCATATCGATCAGATCAGCGAAGTCATCGCGGCGCTGAAACACAATCCGGATTCGCGCCGGATCATCGTCTCGGCGTGGAATGTCGGCGAAATCCAGAACATGAAGCTGCCGCCCTGCCATGCGTTTTTCCAGTTCTATGTCGCCGACGGCAAGTTGTCTTGCCAGCTGTATCAACGCAGCGCCGATATCTTTCTCGGCGTGCCGTTCAATATCGCCAGCTATGCCTTGCTGACGCTGATGATGGCGCAGGCCACCGGACTGAAGCCCGGCGATTTTGTGCATACCCTGGGCGATGCGCACATCTATCTGAACCATATGGAGCAGGTGAAGCTTCAACTGAGCCGAGATACCCGTGCGTTGCCGAGCATGCGGTTGAATCCGGCGGTGACCGATCTCTTCGATTTCAAATATGAAGACTTCACGCTGGAAAATTATGATCCGCATCCTGGCATCAAGGCGCCGGTGGCGGTTTAACCTGAACTTCGCATCGCAATGCTGAAACACCGCTTACCCGCAAACGGGTGATCGGTTGGAGGAGAGGGCAAGTGCCTACCATCAACGTCATCGTCGCCATGGCGCGCAACCGCGTCATCGGCATCAACAACACGCTGCCCTGGCGCTTGCCGGCTGATCTGCAGCACTTCAAGGCGTTGACCATGGGCCATCACCTGATCATGGGACGCAAGACCTATGAATCGATTGGCAAGCCCTTGCCCGGACGCATCACCGTGATCGTGACCCGTAACTCGGACTACCACGTTGAAGGCTGCATCACCGCAGCTTCCATCGATGCTGCAATTGCGGCCTGTGGCGACGATTCAGAGATATTTTTTGTCGGTGGCGCGGAGTTGTATGCCCAGGTGTTGCCGCGTGCGCAGCGTCTGTACCTCACCGAAATCCAGGCGGATTTTGACGGCGACGCGCACTTTGCCGAGTTTGATCGCGTGCAATGGACTGAAACCGAGCGGCAAGCCCATGTCAGTCCAGACGGGCTGGGTTATCACTTCGTGACCTATCAGCGGCAAGATGCCCCTAAAACATCGGGTGAAAACGGATAGATCCAATCTATGGCAGAAGTGCAGGCCGGAAAGATGAGCGTCTCATTTCAGCGTCTCGTGATCGGCCGCGTGAATATTGGGAAGCCTTCCCGCTGGGCGATTCCGGTTCGGTGAGTCAGGTGTTGCTGGCTTCAGCGGCGTCTGAACCAGCCTGTCAAACTGAGTCGTTGCCGCTGCGCCGGGGCGACTTCGTGCCAGAAGCGATCCGATAAAAACGTGACCAGTGTGCCGCCGGTGGGGGCGATTTCGATCGGGTCGCAATGTTCATCCGGCCAGAAACGGAGTTGGCCGCCATCAGCTGCAGTCCAGTTTTCATTCAGGTAAATAATGACCGTCAAGGCGCGACGGTCATCGCTTTGAAAGCGGTCCAGATGTCGACGATAGCCAGTACCGGGCGGGTAGGCGGCGAAGTGGAGCTCAACGTCGAACAGGCCGAGATACAGGCTTTGATTGACCGCGCGGCGCAGGTCTTCGAGCTTTTCCTGTACCGCTTGTATTGCCGGGCCGGCAACGCTTTCGTCGATCCAGAGCACCTGATCGCCACGGATTTCCGAGCGGACTTCCGCCACACCCTTGCCTACGCCTGCCGCATGAAAAGCACCATTGGCATGCGCGGCGAGGCATTCATTTCTTAATGCGGCAGTTTCTGTTGCGCTCAGGAAGTCGGGCAGCACACACCAACCGGGATCGGCCAGCGCGGCGGCGACCTTGTTTGTCGGCATGCCGGTTTCAGTATTTCGTCCGCACGCGCCAGGTCAGTGTGGTTTTGCCTTCGGCGGGCACGGGCACATTCCAGATCGCGGTGTGCGCCGAATCTTTTGTGTGGGCATGGCTTTCATGAATCATTTGCCAATCACCCGGCATTGGCTCAACTACCTTGGCAACGATCGGTTCGCTTTTTGCGTTGCGGATTTCCATGGCATAAGCGGTCTCGATGACTCCGCCACGGGCATTGAAGCCGGCGGGGATCTTCTGAAAATCGGTTTGCTTTTTATCGGCGGTAATGTCGAACGCTTCGCCCAGTTTGAGCTTGATGGTTTCGCCCTTGGCGGTGTGGTCGATGCGGTCTTCGCCGATGAATTGCGCCCGTCCGGCGCTATCTTTCTTGTAGACGCGAACGATGCCCTTCGGCAAGGGAACGCCAAGGTTGTCGCCTGAGTTGCTGAATTCCATGAACACGCTCGGTTTCAACTTGCGGCCAAGGTCGCCAGACTGGCTGCTGTAGTACCAGTTGTCGCCCTGAAAGCGGAATTCCTTCTCGGTTTTTACCTTTTGCGCCGAGAGCAGGGCGACTTGCTTGGTTTGCTTGTCGAGTAGCGTAGTCAGGCGGTCGAGCGTGTAGAGATGATATTCAAACAAGTTTTCTTCCTGCATCTGGGGTGCTGCATCGGCCATCGCCATGGCCTTCATCATCACCGGCATGCGGCCGCGTTCCGGCTGGGCACGGTTGACTTCGCCGGCCACCAGTTGCAAGCGTGCATTCGGGTAAGCGGTGCCGCTGGTATTGGTCAGCGTGACCCAGCCATTCAGGTCGATGCTGTTTTCCTGCGCGGATAGCTCGGCTACGTAATCCGCCTTCCAGGTCAGGCCGCCAGTGAGGTAGCTCAATTCCATGCCGGTTTCGACCTGGGTGTTGGTATTTAGAAAGCCGGTAGCGGGAACATCGGTGTTGAACAGCATGGAAAGTGTGGGTTGGTCTCGCAGCGAACTGGGGATGCTGCCAAACCCGATGCGGCCCGGGATGCCGGTTTCAACCCGATCCTTGAACTGTAGAACGACGCCATCGTTTGCTGCTACCACCATGGCTTGTTCGACGAACTCAACGCCCGTGATTGGTTGGGTGCGGATGACACGGACCGATTCCCCGACTGATTTTTCCAGCAGTTTTTGCGGGGTCAGCAGGTCAAAGTCGAAGTTCTGTTCCAGCAAGGTCAGTTTGCGGCCGTCGGTCGAACGCAGGAGCGCGGTTTCAGACTGCAGCTGAGCTGAAACGCCGCGCCAGGCGAGCAGGTTTTCACCATTCTGGACGCGGATTTTGCGGGCATCCTTGATCAGGGCGAGGTCGCCGTTGTAGATGGTGACGGCGAGCGCGGTTTGATCCGCTGCAGTGCTGGTCCGTTCATCCAGTGCGAGAACAGGGCTGGCGGCAAGCATTGCGAGTACGAGCAGGGTGAGTTTCATTCAGGTTCTCCAGGCGGACAGGCGTCCGTATCAATCAGTAAATCAACACCGGCATCCGGATGAAGGGCCGCTGCGGGAATCTTTGCGCCCTGTCGCCATGCATTCAGGGCCTCGCGCTTGTCGGCGCCACGGATAAGAAATAACACACAACGCGTATGGGATAAACGTCGGGCGGAAAGTGTTACGCGTTCAGGCGGCGGCTTGGGTGCGTCGAATACCGGCAGCGCATCGGGAAAGTCTGCTGCTGAGCCGATGTTGTTTCCAGGAAACAGGCTGGCGGTATGACCATCCTGGCCGAGGCCGAGCAACACCAGATCGAAGGCGCCCTGGCCTTGAAGTTGTTCCGCATAAAGCTTTGCAGCTATTTCCGGGCCAGACTCGGCGGGAATGATATGGATGTTGGCGGCGGGAATGTTGATCCGATCCAGCCAGGCCGCCGACGCCATCCGGCTGTTGCGTTGCGGATCATCCTGCGGCAGACAGCGTTCGTCACCAAACCAGATCTGCCAGCGCGACCAATCGTGATGCTGTTCAGCCAGGGCGCGATAAAGTTTATCCGGCGTGCCACCGCCGGCCAGCACGAGATGGAAGATTCCCCTTGCGGCCAGCGCCGATGCCGCCGCCTGATTGACCCAGGAAACTGCTGTCGCCAGCCAGTTCGAAGCATCGACGACATGCCAGCGTAGTCGCGATGAATGGGTCGAAATCGGGTCCGGCAGGCTGATGCGCATCGGTTCAGTGGGGGAAAGCAGATAAAATCAGCCGAATTTTAGCTGCTTCTGACGCGAATCCCGCCCGCCATGACCCCTGTTCTGATTTTTGATATCGAAACCATCCCGGATATCGACGGCCTGCGCCGTCTTCACAATGTTGGCCCGGAGGCCAGCGATCACGAGGTGGCCGAGATGGGGATGCTGATGCGTCGCCAGCAAACCGGCGGCTCCGACTTTCTGCCGCACTATCTTCAGCGAGTGGTGACTATTTCCTGCGTGCTGCGGACCGAAAAGACCTTCAAGGTCTGGTCTCTTGCGCATCCGGAAACCAGCGAGGCGGAGATGCTGCAACGCTTCTTCGATGGCATCGAAAAGTACACGCCTCAGATTGTGTCCTGGAATGGTGGCGGTTTCGATCTGCCGGTGTTGCATTACCGTTCCATGCTGCACGGCGTCAGCGCGCCGCGATATTGGGATTGGGGCGATGATGATCGCGATTTCAAATACAACAATTATCTGAACCGTTATCACACCCGCCATCTTGATCTGATGGATGTGCTGGCGATGTTCCAGGGCCGCGCCAATGCGCCGCTGGATGCGCTGGCCAAGCTGTATGGCTTTCCCGGCAAGCTGGGCATGGATGGCAGTGCGGTGTGGGATGCGTTCCAGCGTGGCGAACATGCTGCCATCCGCGATTATTGCGAGACCGATGTGGTGAATACCTATCTGGTCTTTCTGCGCTTCCAGAAGATGCGTGGCGTGCTGACGGCAGCGCAATATGACGATGAAATTGCCGTCGTGCGCACATCGCTGGAGGAAATCGGCGCTGATCACTGGTTCGAGTTTCTCGAGGCATGGCCGGCATGAGCGAGACGGATTCCGCCAGGCAGGCGGCTAAAGTGGCAGCCAGGGCGGCCGCCTTGCTACCACTGCGTATCGAGTCGCTTGACCATGAAGGCAAGGGCATCGGCCGCCGCGAGGGTAAGACGATTTTTGTCGATGGCGCGTTGACCGGTGAATTGGTGATTGCCTCCAGCTATCGCAAGAAGCCGGAATTCGAACAAGCCCAAGCAATCGAGATCATCAAGGCGAGCCCATACCGGGTGACGCCAAAATGTGCCTGGTTCGGCATTTGCGGTGGTTGCACGCATCAGCATCTGGACGAGGCGGCGCAAGTCGCAGCCAAGCAGCGGGTGCTGGAAGATTGTTTCAAGCATATCGGCAAGGTGCAGCCGGAAACCATGCTGTCGCCGATCCATGGCCCGACCTGGGGTTACCGCACGCGGGCGCGACTTTCTGTACGTTATGTGCCGAAAAAGGGCGGCGTCCTGGTCGGCTTCCATGAACGGCGCAGCAGCTATGTCGCCGATATGACCAGTTGCGAGGTCTTGCTGCCGCAGATTTCAGCCTTGTTGCCCAGGTTGCGCGAGTTGGTGGCAAGTCTGTCGATTCGGGATCGTCTGCCGCAAATTGAACTGGCGGCCGGCGAGGCGTTATCGGTTTTGGTGTTGCGCATCATGGAGCCGTTGACGTCGGACGACGAAACGAAACTACGTGAATTCGCTGATCACCATGGCATTCAATTCTGGCTGCAACCGAAGGGGCCGGAAACCGCGTATCCGTTCCATCCGCTGGATGTGAGCGAACTGTCCTATTCATTGCCCGAATTCAATCTGGAAATGCCGTTTCGTCCGACCGAGTTCACCCAGGTCAATCACGGCATCAACCGCATGCTGATCCGGCGCGCGATGCGCTTACTGGAGGTGCGGCCGGGAGAACGGATTGCCGATTTCTTCTGCGGACTGGGCAATTTCAGTTTGCCCATCGCCCGGCGCGGCGCGCATGTGGTCGGTATTGAAGGCAGCCAGGCTCTGGTCACGCGCGCGATGGAGAATGCGGCGCGCAATGGCTTGGCCGAGCGAAGCGAATTCCATGTCGCGAATCTGTTCGAGATGACGTCGGAAAGCTATGCGGCGTTGGGCAGGTTTGACAAATTGCTGATCGATCCGCCCCGCGACGGTGCCATCGAGTTGGTTAAATCATTGCCGGATGCCGGTGTCGCGGGGGAATTGCCCGCGCGCATCGTCTATGTCTCCTGCAATCCAGCCACCCTGGCGCGCGATGCGGCGGTGCTGGTGCATCAGAAGGGTTATCAACTGAAAGCGGCTGGCGTCGCCAACATGTTTCCGCATACGGCGCACGTGGAGAGCATCGCGTGGTTTGAACGATAGAACAGCTTGTTTTTGTGCTGTTAAACTGAATTTATTGAAACTCCCGTAATACTCGTTTGGATTCCATTCCTTTAGGGGCGCTATTCGGCGCCTTGGTTTTGCTGCTGGTTCTGTCGGCGTTTTTTTCCGGTTCCGAAACCAGCATGATGGCGGTGAACCGTTATCGCTTGAAAACGCTGTCAAAGTCAGGCCATCGCGGTGCGCAACTGGCCGAGAAGCTGCTGGCGCAGACCGACAAATTGCTGTCAGCAATCCTGATTGGCAATAATCTGGTCAATTCTGCCGCCGCAGCGTTGGTTACCGTGATTGTTTTCCGCTTGTTTGGCGAAAGCGAGCTGGCGCTGACCATGGCGACATTGTTGGTCACCTTCCTGATCCTGGTTTTTTCCGAAGTCACCCCGAAGGTGATTGGCGCTTCCTGGCCAGAGCGGCTATCTCCCATCGTGAGTTATCCGCTGACTTTTCTGGTCAAGTTATTACGGCCAGTAATCTGGTTCGTGAACCTGTTTGTACAGGCTCAGTTGAAGCTGTTCCGGCTCAATCCCAGCGCAGCCTCGGAGCGCAGCATGGGAGTGGAGGAGTTGCGGACCGTGCTGGCTGAATCGGGTGCCTTGTTGCCAAGCCAGCATCACAGCATTCTGACCAATTTGTTTGAGTTGGAAGAAGTGACGGTTGATGATGCGATGCTGCCACGTAGCCAGATCGAGGCGATTGACCTTGAGGCGGAATCCGAAGAAATCCTGCATCAGCTGAGTACCAGTCATCATGCGCGTCTGCTGGTGTATGAAGGCGACCCGAATAATGTCATTGGCATCCTGCATGTGCGCCGTGCGTTGGCTCGCTTGCAGGAAGAGGCATTCGATATCGATGTTTTTCGGACCTGGCTGCGGGAGCCTTATTACATTCCTTCCGGTACCTCGCTGTATATCCAACTCACTCAGTTTCAAGTCACGCGCCATTCGCTTGGCCTTGTTGTGGATGAATACGGGGAGCTGTTGGGGCTCATTACCGTGGTCGATATTCTGGAAGAAATCGTTGGCGAATTTACCGCAGTGATGCCTGGCGACCATGGCGCCAACAAACGGCAGCCGGATGGCACTTTTCTGGTTGATGGCGCGACATCTTTGCGGGAACTGAATCGCAAGCTGAAGATGCAGTTACCTCTCGATGGCCCACGGACGCTGAATGGTTTGTTGCTCGAACATCTGGAGGCGATGCCGGAAGCAGGGGTTAGTGTGATGATCGCCGGCTACCCGGTCGAAGTCCTGCAGGTTCAGGATCGCATGGTGAAGACAGCAAAAGTCGGTCCGCGCCGCGCCCAGCAATGAATTCGGGCAAGGTTGCCATGATGTCGAGTTTCTTTACATTTTGTAGGGCGGGGGGCAATATCGCCAAACGAATTGCCGCTTATTCAAAGGAGAGTGGGGAGTCATGGTTGCAGTAACCGTTGGCGCCAATCTGACAGGCCTTTGCCGGGCTATGGTGACCCAGGGGCTGCTATCCCCGGAGGAAGGCGAGAGCCTGCAGAACCAGTCGCGTGGTTCTGGAGAAGCTTTTATTGCCAGTTTGTTGCGCACCCGACGTTTCCGTGCCGATCAAATCGCTGCTTTCGCTTCGGTAACCTTTGGCTTGCCGTTTTTCAATCTCGACGCGCTTGATCCGAATGTTATCCCCAAGGGTTCGGTTGATCCGAAACTGTTGACCAAGCATCGTGTATTGCCGATTACGCTGCGTGGCAATCGTTTGTTTGTTGCGCTCTCTGATCCGAGCAACCTGAAAGCGCTTGACGATATCAAGTTTCAGACCAGCCTCGCTGCCGAGCCGGTCGTCGTCGAGGACGACAAGCTGGGCCACTGGCTGGAGACCTACGGAGAGGTCACCGAGGACAGTATCCTCAAAACCATTGAAACCGAGGATTTGAACCTTGAGTTCAGCGATGATGAGGCACAGAACGCTGTCGATACCGCAGCAGCCGTCGATATCGACGACGCACCGGTAGTCAAGTACCTGCAAAAAATGCTGCTTGATGCGATCAATAGCGGCGCCTCAGATATCCACTTCGAACCTTATGAAAAGAACTATCGCATCCGCTATCGGATGGACGGCATTCTGTATGAAGTTGCGCAACCGCCACTTGCGATCAAGGACAAGATCGCGTCTCGTATCAAAGTCATTTCCAAACTGGATATCTCGGAAAAACGGGTTCCACAAGATGGGCGCATGAAGCTGGTTTTGTCGCGCAACAAATCGGTGGACTTCCGGGTTTCCACCTTGCCCACTATTTATGGCGAAAAAATCGTCATGCGTATTCTTGATTCAACCTCTGCCACGATGGGGATCGAGAAGCTGGGCTACGAGCCTGACCAGCTCAAGTTACTGGTCGATGCAGTACAACGCCCCTATGGCATGGTGCTGGTGACCGGCCCGACCGGTTCCGGCAAGACCGTTTCGCTTTACGCCTGCCTGAATATCCTGAACAAGCCCGATGTGAATATTGCTACAGTCGAAGATCCGGTTGAAATCCAGTTGCCTGGTATCAATCAGGTCAACGTCAACGAGAAAGCCGGTCTCGATTTTGCCGCAGCCATGAAGGCTTTCCTGCGCCAGGATCCGGACATCATCATGGTTGGCGAGATCCGCGACCACGAAACCGGTGATATCGCGATCAAGGCTGCCCAAACGGGTCACATGGTGTTATCGACCTTGCATACAAACGATGCGCCGGCAACACTGACGCGTCTGATCAACATGGGAATTCCCAGTTATAACGTGGCGGCTTCCGTGCAATTGATCACGGCGCAGCGTCTGGGGCGCAAGCTTTGCAATAACTGCAAGAAGCCGATTGAAATTCCGCCTGAGGCTTTGCTTAATGCCGGTTTTTCGGAGATGGATCTGGATGGTTCCTGGCAACCTTACGGTGCGGTTGGTTGCGATAGCTGCAAACAAACCGGTTACAAGGGGCGAGTTGGAATCTATCAAGTCATGCCGATCAGTGAAGAAATCAATCGCATTATTTTGAAGAATGGCACGGCTGTAGACATCGAACAACAAGCCAAGCGGGATGGTGTGCTCAACCTCCGCGAAGCGGGTTTGCTCAAAGTAAAACAAGGCCTGACGACCCTCGAAGAGGTGTTGGCGGTGACCAACGTATAACGATCAAGAGGATATAACTCCATGGCTGTGGCCCAAGCACCTGTTGCAGCGAACAAGCAAGTTCCTTTTGTATGGGAGGGCACGGACAAGCTTGGCAAGAAAATCAAGGGAGAAATGCTTGCTCCAGGTGAGGCGTTTGTACGCCAGTCCTTACGGCGGCAAGGCATCAATGTGGTCAAGGTTGGTAAACAGGGAATGTTCAAGCGGGGTGGAACGATCACCTCGAAGGACATTGCCTTGTTTACGCGTCAGCTTTCAACCATGCTGAAGGCGGGCGTACCTTTGTTGCAAGCCTTCGATATCTCTGCGCGCAGCCATTCCAACCCTGCGTTGCAACGTCTCCTGGGTGATATCAAGAGTGACGTGGAAACCGGTTCCAGCATGAGCACTGCTTTCCGCAAGTACCCGAAATACTTTGACGGGCTTTATTGCAACCTGGTCTACGCCGGCGAACAGGCCGGTATTCTGGATACCGTGCTGGATCGCATCGCGTCCTACCAGGAAAAAATGCTGGCTATCCAGGGCAAGATCAAATCGGCGCTGTTCTATCCGGCTATCGTGTTGACAGTGGCCTTCATCATCACCGCAGGCATCATGTTGTTTGTGATTCCCGCCTTTAAGGATCTTTACGGAAAATCCGGCGCCGATCTGCCCGCGTTGACCATGTTGGTGATGGGGATTTCAGATGCTTTCGTGAATTACTGGTATCTGATCTTCGGTGGTATCGGACTGACGGTTTTTCTTGTGTTGCGCGCCTGGAAGCAATCGCCTGCCTTCCGTAACAAGATGGATGTCCTCATTCTGAAGGTTCCGGTGTTTGGGCCATTGATCGAGAAGGCCACGGTTTCGCGATGGGCGCGGACCTTCTCGTCGATGTTCTCCGCAGGTGTTCCAATGGTAGAGGCACTGGATTCGGTTGCCGGCGCAGCGGGAAACAATGTTTTCATGGAAGCTACGATGAAGATCAAGACCGAGGTTTCAACCGGTTCCAGTCTGGCAGTATGTCTCCAGGGTGCGGGTGTGTTTCCCAATATGCTGATTCAGATGGTGTCGATTGGCGAGGAGTCGGGCGCGCTCGATTCCATGCTTTCGAAAGTGGCGGATTATTACGAACGTGAAGTGGATGACGCTGTGGCCGGGATTTCCAGTTTGATGGAACCGTTCATCATGGTCATTCTGGGTACGTTGATTGGTGGCATCGTGATCGCAATGTACCTGCCAATCTTCAAGATGGGATCGGTCGTCTGATTCCCGATTCTCGTTGATTTTTTCAGTCTCTCCCTTTCTCCAACTGCTGGTCGAGCAGCCAGCATTGTTTATTTCATTGGCAACCTTGCTTGGCTTGCTGGTGGGCAGTTTTCTCAATGTGGTAATCCATCGCTTGCCACATATGATGCAGCGTGACTGGCGTGAGCAATGTGCCTGGATTAATGGCAATACGCTTGAGGAAGAACCGCCTTACAACCTGGTTCTTCCGCGCTCGGCCTGTCCATCCTGTAAACATCAGATCACGTGGTTTGAAAATATTCCCGTATTGAGTTGGCTTGCCCTGCGCGGTCGATGTTCCAAATGCGGAGCGCCAATATCAAAGCGTTATCCGTTGGTGGAAATATTGACTGGCGTGCTGTTCGGGTATGCCGCTTGGCGTTGGGGTGTTGGCATGCAAACGGTGCTGATCTGGGGCCTGCTGGCCAGTTTGATCGCATTGAGTTTTATTGATCTTGATACGCAGTTGCTGCCGGACAGTATTACGCTTCCCTTGTTATGGGTGGGTTTGCTGGTCAATTTGAACGCTGTTTTCTGCCCACTCGATGAGGCAGTGATTGGCGCCGTTGCAGGCTACCTTTCGCTTTGGTCGATCTATCACCTGTTCAAGATTTTGACCGGCAAGGAAGGCATGGGGTTTGGAGATTTCAAATTGCTGGCTGCGCTCGGGGCGTGGCTGGGCTGGAAAATGATCCTGCCCATCGTATTGGCTGCCAGTTTTGCGGGTGCACTGGTTGGGATTGCGATGATCGTCTTTGCTGGCCGGGATCGCGCCAAGCCGATGCCTTTCGGGCCCTGGCTCGCGCTTGGCGGAATGATTGCCCTTTTCTGGGGCGAGACCCTGCTGCAACTCTGGTTGGGATGACGTCCAAGGTTTATTGCATCGGACTGACTGGCGGCGTCGGCAGCGGCAAGAGCACGGTAGCTGACCGTTTCGCTGAGTTGGGTGCGGCTGTCATCGATACCGATGTCATTGCGCATGAGTTGACCGGGCCGGATGGGCGTGCGATGCCAGCGATCATTGCATCCTTCGGTAGCGAGATCATAAGCAGCACTGGTGCGATGGATCGGGTTGCGATGCGCGATCGTGTTTTTGCCGATCCCGAGGCGCGGCGGACTCTCGAAGCAATTTTGCATCCGATGATTCGCGCGGAGTCGGCACTCAGGCTGCAGACAGTTACCGCCCCCTATGCACTGCTCGTTGTGCCCTTGTTGGTAGAAAACCTGGCCTCTTATCAGCACTTGTTGAATTGCATCGCTGTGGTTGATTGCGAAGAATCTCAACAAATCTCGCGCATCGCTTCGCGCTCGGGGCTGAGTCTGGAGCAGGCAAAATCTATTCTGGCTGCCCAAGCAAGCCGGACTTTTCGACTTCAGATTGCAGATGACTTGATCGAAAACCGGGGTGACATCATGGAGTTGGATCATCAAATTCAGCAATTGCATCATAAGTATTTGAAACAAGCGCTGGCAGCATCTTGCAAGCGATAAAACATTTCATTGCACTAAACCGGGGCAATCCTGCAAAATCACTTCTTATTCAAGCTCTTGCGCTGAATTTCTCATCCAACTCGTCGGATTGACCTTGGTGACTGTCTACGAATTCCCTTTAAGCGAACGCATCCGTACCTGGTTGCGGCTGGAAGACCTGTTCGACAAGGCCCTGTTTTTTATCCGGGCGGACGATCCACGTTCACACCATGCGGCTTTGCTTGGCATCTTCGAGATTGTCGATGTGACGACTCGGTCCGAGATGAAAAGCGAACTGATTCAAGAGCTTGATCGACAAAAATCGAGCCTTGAGGCGTTGCGCGCCAACCCCGCTGTTGATTCCGTTCGTCTGCATGAGATTCTGGCGCGCATTACTTCTGCTTTGGCTGAAGTCCATGCCATGACCGGCAAGATTGGACAGCACGTCAGGGATAACGAGTGGCTGGCGGGTATCAAGGGCCGAGCCGGTATTCCTGGTGGCGCGTGTAGCTTTGATTTGCCGGTTTACCATTACTGGCTGAGTCAATCCGCCACAATGCGCAATGCCGATCTGATGGGATGGCTTGGCCCATTATTGCCACTTAAGACTGCGGTGGATGTTGTGCTACGGATTTTGCGAGACAGTGGACATGTGAGTCAGCACACCGCGCTGCAGGGAATGTTCCAACTTATGCTGGGTGGGCGAACTGCACACTTATTGCGTGTTGCCCTGGATGCGCCTTGTGCTCCGGAAGTCAGTGCAAACAAGTACGCGCTGAATATACGTTTGCTGACTCCGGATACAGCACAAAAACCACGCCCGTGTGAGCAGGATGTGGTTTTTGAACTGACTTTCTGTAGCCTCTGAAGGCTGTTTGCTGGCGGGGCGAAAGCACCG
>JAIFLB010000206.1 GCA_020049245.1 Betaproteobacteria bacterium
CATCACCAACGTCGACATCGCCGCCGCGCTGACCGCGCAAGGCTTCGAAGTCGCCAAGGCGGAAGTGCGCATGCCGGACGGCCCGTTCAAGGCCGTCGGCGAGTACAGCGTCACCCTGTCGCTGCACACCGACGTCACCACCGACGTCAATGTGGTGGTGGTGGGCGAGCAGTAATCGTCGCCTTCCAGACGTAAAAAAGGCCGCGTAAGCGGCCTTTTTTACGTCTGCGGCTTTGCCCGAACCTGCTCCTCAGCCTGCCGCTGGACTTTCCGCCACCGGTGCCAGCGGATCGGCGCCCAGCGTGCCGATGAATTCACGCCAGGATTCCGGCTCGGCCAGCGCGTCCAGGCGCGCCTGGGCGTAAGCGATGCGCGCGTCGAGGTCGAGGCGGCGCGATTCTTCGGCGTTGCGTCGATTCTGTTTGAAGTGGACCAGTTCATTCAGGCTGCGCGTCCACAACGCCAGATCGCGTTCGCGCTTGACCTGCAAACGTTGTCGGTACCAGTCAGACGCAAGCAGGTTTTCGCGCGTGAACAGGGCGCGGATTTCCGGTGCATGCACCGCCAGTCCGCGGTAATGGCCTTCCGACATGATCGCCAGCAACGCTTTCAGCGGCGGACAGGCTTCTTCGATGCTGCCATCCTCGAAATACTGCTTCGCCACCCGTTCCTGCGCCTCGACGATGTTGTCGATGCCGTCGGCGAAATCGGCCAGATTCTGTGTTTCCGGTTTCAGGATGGCCTCGGTGAACACCGCGCGTGGGTTGTCGAAAATCTTGCCCATGAAATGCGCGACGAAACGTTCGGTGATGCGGTAGCCGAGACGGCTTGCCAGCACGCGCTTGCCGTTGAAATCGAAGTCTTCCAGCGCTTCCATGTAGCCCCGCTCGATCAGCCAGGACGCCTTGCGCTGCGCCGGGCTCAGGCGTACCCAGATTTCCGGCACCAACAGGCTGATGTCGTGATCCACCCGCACCTGTGGGCCGACATGGCCGGCCGAGGTGGAGAAACCGTCGTGATCGGTGAGGATCATCGAGACCAGCGCGTTGTTCAGGTCGGCGGTCGGCCGCAAGGCGTTGAACGGTCCCTTGGTCAGCGCGCCTTCGGAACCTGCGCCGGTGGTCGACGGCGATTTGCCGGTCAGCGAGCAGATGAAGTCCATGAACAATTCCGGCAACGCCTGGTAGTGAATCGGGTTGTACACCGCCAGGGAACGCACGCCGGTATCCGGCGGGTTGTTGCGGCGGCCGGACAACACCGCGTCGACGCTAATGCAGACCGGCGATTCAGCGTCCAGCTTGCGCTGAAACCGCATGCCCATTTCGGCCGCGTATTTGCGCATCGGGTTGGCGATGTCGGGACGCAGCTGCAGATAGCGCGGGTTTTTCGACGGTTTGCCGTCGACCATCCTCGGCCGCGCCGACGAGACTGCAACCTGTCCCGAGCGGGCGGCGCCGAGCAACAGGTCGCGCATCGGCGGCGAATAAGCATGCAGGCGCATGACGTTTTCGACCTCGGCATCAAGCGAATCGCCCTGTAGCGGCTCGAAATTAGCCAGGAAGTTGCCCGGCAGCGCCATGTCGATCTCGGTCTGCTTGTCGTAGCCCGGAATCACCGCGTCGTCCGGCCGCTGGAACAGCCGCAGTTCGCAGTTGTAGGTCAGCTTGACGCTGTCGCCCGGCTGCAGCCCCGGCTTGCAGCCGACCAGCCTGGAGACCGGCGCGACCACCGAGGCGGTGATGTCGTCTTCCATCTGCACTTTTTCGGCGGGGATGAAGTCCTGGCGCAGTTTGAAGGTGCGCCAATGCGCATTGGCGTCGAAGCCGACACGCAGATAACTGGCCACGATGCGGCGGCCGAACATCTTCAATTCATGCCCGGGCGCGCCATCGACCACGTCGACCGCCAGTTGCTGGTGCCAGTCCTCGCCCCAGTCCGGTCGGTAGAAACGTTTGATCAGGAATACCAGCGCCAGGATGCGCGGCGGGATGCTGTTCAGCCAGGCGTTGTATTCAGCGGTGAAACTCGACGACGGCGTCAGCATCTTGATCACCGAACCCAGGCTGCGTTCCATGCACAGCGGCTTGCGCTCGGCATCGCGATCCTCGTTCTCGAAACCGGCCAGGAAACGACGGCTGAAATCATGTTCAAAGATGCCGCGCACGCGCGCCAGATCCTGCTCCATATGGTCGATGAACAGCGGACCGTAGATCACCGCATCTTCCAGCGACTTGGAAATCTCCGACTTGCCGCCGCCGGATACGGTGCACGGCTTGTGGCAGAAAGTGCCTTCCGGATCGATGCCGATCAAACGCCAGGAAGGCGCACCGGGATGCGCGCGCATCTCGACCTTGTAGCCGTTCGGTTGCATGTACAGCTTTTCCGGCATCAAGCGGATCTGATGCGTTTTGCCGTCGCGTTCCCAGGAAATGCTCTGCGCGTTGAGGTCAAACCGCACCGCCTGCGGCACATAAATAATGTCCGGATAGGTCAGATCGACGGCGTGGCCTTCCGGCATCAGGCGCATGAACTGGCCATAGCGCGCCAGCATGTCCTGGAACGAATAGCCGGCCACCCGGGTGCGGCTGTCGGCGCCGTATTCCTCGCCGTGATTGCGGCACTGGAACAGCAGCGCACCACCGGCATGTTCTTCTTCTGCCAGGCCATATAGATTGGCGGCGAAGCTGATCTGGGTTTTGACTTCCTTCTTGCAATAGCCAAAGTAGTTGTCGGCCAGGATGGTAACCATGACGCCGCTGGCATCGCGCGCGGTCAGCTTGAATGCCTGGCCATTGTTGTAGCGTTCGTCCGGCTGTTGCCAGCACATGCCGTCGCGGCGCTGGCGTTCGCTCGCCGCATCCCAGTGCGGCAGGCCGAGCTCGCGCTTGGTCAGGGTGACCAGATGCGGCGCCAGCACGACGCAACCGGTGTGCCCGCTCCAGTGTTCCACATCCAGGCTGGCATCGTATTCCGGCAGCGAGGGATTACCGCCGTTGCCGAATACGGTCTCGACAAAATCGAGGTTGCTGACCAGATTGCCCGGCGCGAAGAAGCGGATTTCCATGCTCTTGTAAGGCGCCACGCCGGGAATCGCCGGGCAGATCACCGGCCGCAGCAACAGCGACACGAACATGCGCGAAGGCTGCGGCTGATTCACCGTGTAGGGCAGCGTCATCAAATCCTGTGGCGGCTCGAAGGCGAGGCTAAGCATGCGGGCGTACACCTCGCGCGGCACCGCTTTCTTGTCGCCGGGAATCGGCAGGCCGCCCTCGGCAACGTGAAACAGACCGTGCGTTGTGCGACGGTCGCTCGCCGGGTTGTGCAGCACGCCCTGGCGCACCCGGAAACTGGAGACGATGTCGGAACGAAACACATCGGCATCGACCGGCAACGACAACTCGCGCGCCAGACCCTCATGGTCGAGGATGAACGATTGCCCGGGCAGTTGCGGAATCGATTCAACGCCGGCCAGATAACGGTCGAGAAAATCCTGAATGCGCCGATCCGGCGGACTCAGGTAATTCGACAGCAGCCAGTTCTTGGCGCGATAGGCCATCAGCAGGTCATGCGCGACATCCATGAACTCGTCGCTCTCCTGGCCGCGCACCGCCGGCTGCCCGGACGACGCCAGCTTGAGGTTGATGTACAAGCGCAGGTTGTCCTTCTGACGTTGCGCTTCCTGCATCGGATCGAGCGTGAACTCGTTGAGTTTGTTCATGATGATTCCTGATAAGCCTGATAAAAGCGTCAATTGCGCCGGTCAAACCGACGCGCAGAAATTGCGTTCAAGCGACCAAAACCGCGCTCGAAATTGGTGCATAGCATAACGGATGCGGCAGTAGCGGGCTCGTCAGCCGCCGCAGATTCAACCTGTTCGAGCTCAACTGAAGTGTTCATCGCATTGCAATCCGTAGCCTGGCTTTGCGGCTATCCTTCGTCGAACTCAAAACTCAGCAAAATGGATGCCAACCCGCGAAGAATCTGGCTACCCGCCACGATACCCAGGACTCACAAGGCTTGTGTGCAGATTTACCCCGCCTCACCTGGCCGCAGATTAGAACGTCAGCGCACCAATGCGATGCAGCGTGGCGGCAATCTGTGCCAAATGTGCGCAGCGACACGGGCGATTGGGTGCAGTCTGTTGATATGCCTGCCCATTCAAGGTGGTTGGCGGGTAGTAAGCGTCGTTTCGCTTTTGCCAGACAAAAAATTGGCCGCGCAAGCGGCCTTGATTCATCTCATACCTACCGGTTGTCGATACTATCTGACATCGATACTATTGCGTTCATGATCAAGACATTCGCCGACAAGCTGACAGCCGCCATCTACCAAGGCTTCCAGGTGAAGCGGCTGCCAAAGGAAATTCAAGCCACTGCGCGACGCAAGCTGAAACAGATCGACTCAGCAGCCAGCATCGACACGCTTCGTGTCCCGCCGGGAAACAGGCTGGAACTACTGAAAGGCGACCGGGTCGGGCAATGGAGCATCCGCATCAACGACCAGTGGCGCATCTGTTTTAACTGGTCGGATGGCAATGCAACCGACGTCGAGATCGCGGACTATCACTAGGAGAAATAACCATGACCATCCCACACGCAGATTTAAAAACAATGGATTTCAGCGATATCGCCACGGGGATTTTGCTGGACCCTGTACATCCTGGCGCGGTCTTGCTGCATGACTTCATCGAGCCACTAGAACTGACCCGCTACAAGGTGGCCAAACTGGCCGGCGTACAACAGCGCCGCATCGACGAGATTTGCGCCGGCACCCGTGGCGTCACCGGTGATACGGCTTTGCGCCTGGCCCGGCTGTTCGGCACGGATGCCGCGTTCTGGGTCAACCTGCAGGCCCAGTTCGATCTGGAAACGACATACCGCGCCATGCATGAGCGAATCGAGGCTGAAGTGACGCCATTGGCATTGGCGGCATGAAATCTTGAATGAAGATGAAAAAGGCCGCTCGCGCGGCCTTTTTCTTTCTGCGATAGCGACAAACTCGCCGTGAAAAGTCAGACCCGACGCCGACG
>JAIFLB010000150.1 GCA_020049245.1 Betaproteobacteria bacterium
GCTGATCGACATACCGACGAGCTGATCGTGGGGATAGACGGCAAGCTGACCCACGAGCTTAGTCCCCGCTCTAACCTGGTCGCCAGCCTGGGAGTGGGTTACGACGTGATTGGCGACCAGGCCAGCATCACCGCTGCTTTCGCCGGGGCACCGGGCGCCTCCTTCGTCACCCAAGGCCTGGACCCCAGCCCGTGGATAGGCCGGGCCGGCCTGGGACTGATTCACAACCTGGAGGGCGGCGCGGAGATCACCGCCCGCTATGACGCCGAGTACCGGTCTGAATTCCTCAACCAGACTGCTTCGGTGAAGGTCCGCTGGGCGTTCTGATCGGCCCGTACTCCATGGCCCCGGGCGCGGGGGGGGGCCACCGGCAAAACCTGACCTTGCTGATAGTAGGGCTGGTATTACTGGCTGGCTGCACCTCGGTGCCGCCCTCTGCGGAACGACTCGCCTTGGCGGATACCCTCGCCGCTACCCATTCCTGGCAGCGAGTGTCGATGCCGACGAGTGAGTTTCGGCTCGCCGCCTACCTGCCGGTAAAGGCCAGCATGGGAGACCGGCTCACGGTCTACCTTGAGGGCGATGGCTTCGCATGGGAGAACCCCAGTCGACCCTCTGCCGATCCCACCCCCTTATCTCCCATGGGCCTGAAGCTGGCCCTGGCCGATTTTCGTTCCAGCGCAGGCGCTGGACCCGTGGCTTACCTCGCGCGGCCGTGCCAGTTCACCACTGAGCTCGATCCGGCTTGCGCGGATATGTTCTGGACCGAGCGGCGCTTCGCCCCCCAGGTGGTCGATGCCACTAGCCAAGCCATGGATGCCTTGAAGGCAGGCTCAGGCGCTTCTCGCCTGCGGTTAGTGGGCTACTCTGGGGGAGGCGCCCTGGCAACCCTGCTGGCAGCGCGGCGAAACGACGTGACCGAACTGGTCACCGTGGCCGGCAATCTGGACCATCGCGCATGGACAAGGCACCACCGACTGAAACCTTTGGACGGCTCCATCAATCCGGCGGACATCCTCGCCACCATAGCGGCCGTGCCCCAGTGGCATTTCGCCGGCTCGGACGACCGGGTGGTTCCCGCCGAGCTCACCAGAGGCTTGGTCGCGAGCATGCCGGCGGGCAGCCCGGCAAGGTTTATCCTCGTGCCGGAGCAGGACCACCACTGCTGCTGGCCAGATATCTGGCCACAGTTGCTGGCTGACCTGCCTTGAACCCAAAGCCAGCGGTTGACTGCGTTGTAGGAGCGTCCGCTTGCGGCGCGAGCGTTGAGGGATTGGCCCGCAAGGACTCCTGCAGCGTTTTCCGCCTCACCACCCGATAGGTGAATGGGGAAATCGGCCTCTCGCCAGCATCCAGGCGGCTTTCCGGATTTGTATCGATTCTCAAACAAAAGGGGGCAGCTTCGCCCAGGGAAACACTGAATAATTCGGCCCCGTCGTTCCCGCGAAGGCGGGAACCCAGTTAAATCAAGACACTGGATTCCCGCCTTCGCGGGGATGACGAATTAATCAGCGGTTCGTTACGGATTGCTGGCATTGGATGATCCGGACCGCTGGCATTGATGATCGAGCGGGATCGGCGCGACCTGTATAGGATTCGCCATGTTCAATCTTGTGCGACGCGAATCAAGCGCCTTCGTCTTTCAACCCATGTTCGGCACGCATTTCAGTCCCCTGATCCTCGCCGAAGGCTTGCAACGCCTGGGCGAGGACGCCTGGATCGAGCTGATCCAGAAGTTGGACGAGGTATGCAACGTTCTGCTGCAGTACGAGGTGGTGCTGGAGGAGTCGCAGCAGTTTGTGTTCTCGGTGCTGGCGTCGATGTCGGACATTCTGGTGGGATGCGGCCGGGACGGGCGTTTCGTCCGCTTGATGGAAGACCTGCCACCACTGATCGAAGGCACGGTGGAAGGCGCCGAGCGCACGCGCGACAGCGTCGACAGCAGCGAGGTGTGCTTCCGCGACAACGGTCCGGGCTTTCCGGAAGAAAATCTGGCGCACCTGTTCGAGCCGTTCTTCACCACCAAGGCGGTGGGCAAGGGCACCGGGCTGGGGCTGGCGATCAGCTGCGGCATCATCGAGCGCCATGGCGGTAGTCTGGCCGCAAACAATTCCCCGGACGGCGGCGCCGTGTTCACCCTGCGTTTTCCCCTGGTGCGGCCATGAATCTGGAAGGCCGCATTGATATCTCGTTGCAACCTCGGGGCGATGCGCCTGCGACGGTGACTATCCAGTCGACGCGGCCGCAACTGGCGCAGAAGCTGCTGGCCGGACGCGCGCCCGACGAGGTGGCGCATCTGGTCGGCCTGATCTTCAGCCTGTGCGGCAAGGCGCAGCGGGTTGCCGCTGAGGTAGCTTGCGCGGCTGCGCAGGGTAGTTGGAGTAGGGCGGAAAAGCGCAGCGCCTTCCGCCATGATCCGGCTCATGCGGCGGAAGGCGCTACGCTTTTCCGCCCTACAGTTACTGACGGATCCCTTGGCGATGATCGCGAGGCCGCCGTGCTGCTGGAACTGGCGCAGGAACATGCCTGGCGCTTGCTGTTGAACTGGCCGGAACAGGCCGGCGCGCCGCTTGGTGTTGCGCCCGACATGGCCAGTCTGCTCTTGCTGCGCCAGGCCGCTGGCGATCCGGCGCGCTTCGCCGCGACGCTGGATGATTTACTGCGCACCACGCTGCTGGGTGAGCCGGCGGCGGATTGGCTGGCGCGCGATCTGGCTGGTTTCGATGCTTGGCGGCAGGCCGGCCAGACGCCGACAGCGCGTTTGTTCGCGGCGCTGGGCGATGGCGTTGATGCCGGCATCAGTCAGGTCGCCTTGCTGCCGTCGCTGGGACGGCTGACAGATGAGGCTGCGCGCGATCTGGCGCGGCGTGCGCTGGAGACGCCGGCTTTCTGTGCGCAGCCGCTGTGGCACGACGCGCCGGCGGAAACCGGCGGGCTGGCGCGGCTGGCAGAGCAGCCCCTGCTGGCTGCCTGGATTGAGCAACGCGGTCGCGGCACCGGTGCGCGTCTGCTTGCGCGTCTGCTGGAACTGGCGGCGCTGCCGGATCGACTGTTGGCGGATTTTTCGGAGACCAGCCCGGCGCTGGTTCGCGGCTGGTCGCTGGGCGACAATGCCGGCATCGCCGGGGTCGAGACTTCACGCGGTTTGTTGTTGCATGTGGTCCGCCTGCAGGCTGGCAAGGTTGCGGAATACCGCATCGTCGCGCCGACCGAATGGAACTTTCATCCCGCCGGCGCGCTGGCTCAGGCATTGTCCGGGCTGGCCTCCGGTGACGATCTGGCGGTGCGCGCGCGGCTGGTGGCGCAATCGCTGGACCCCTGCGTGGCTTTTGGAATTGAGGTGTGTGATGCATGAAATGTCTTTGGCCGAGGGCATCCTTCAGATCGTCGAGGATGCCGCTCGCCAGCAGGGCTTCAAACGGGTGACCGAGGTGCGCCTGGAAATCGGCGCGTTGTCCGGCGTCGAAGTCGAGGCCTTGAGTTTTTGCCTGGACGTGGTGTTGAAGGGCGGCGTCGCCGAAGGCGCGCGGTTGGAACTGGAGAAAATTCCCGGCCGGGGGTATTGCCTCGGCTGTGGCGAGACGGTGCCGGTGCATGCGCTTTACGATGCTTGTCCGCTCTGCGGTAGCTATCAGGTGCAGGCCACCGGTGGCACGGAAATGCGGGTCAAGGATTTGTTGGTCGAATAATTTCAGGAGTCTGACTATGTGTACAGTTTGCGGCTGCGGCCAGGGTGAAACGAAGATCGAGGGCCACGAGCACGCACATCCCCACGATCACGATCACCCGCATCCCCACGATCACAACCACGACCACGAGCATGAGCACAGCCATGCCGACGGCAGCGTGCACAGCCATCCGCATGCGCACGAACACAGCCATGGCCACACCAGCCATGATCATGCGCACGATCACCTGCATGACAGCAACACGCCGCACTACCACGAACACAAGGGCGAGCTGCACTACGGTCTAGGCCCCGCCCACGCGCATGCGCCGGGCATGAGCCAGGCGCGCATGGTGCAGATCGAGCAGGACATCCTGGGCAAGAACAATGGCTATGCCGCCGAGAACCGGCAGTATTTTGCCGAGCATGGCCTGTTCGCGATCAATCTGGTTTCCAGCCCCGGTTCGGGCAAGACCACGCTGCTGGTGAAGACCATCGAAGCCCTTGCCGGCAGCCTGTCGGTGGCGGTGGTGGAAGGCGATCAGCAGACCAGCAACGATGCCGATCGCATCCGCGCCACTGGGGCGGCGGCGATCCAGGTCAACACCGGCAAGGGCTGCCACCTCGACGCGCACATGGTTGGCCATGCGCTGGAACGCCTGAACCTGCCTGACGACAGCCTGTTGATGATCGAAAACGTCGGCAATCTGGTCTGCCCGGCGGCGTTCGATCTGGGCGAGGCGCACAAGGTGGTGATCCTGTCGGTGACCGAGGGCGAGGACAAGCCGCTGAAATACCCGGACATGTTCCATGCCGCCGATCTGATGATCCTGAACAAGGTCGATCTGTTGCCGTATCTGAGCTTTGATGTCGACAAATGCATCGAATACGCGCACCGGATCAACCCCAAGCTGGAAGTGCTGAAGGTTTCCGCGACCACCGGCGAGGGTATGCAACGCTGGCTGGCCTGGTTGACCGAAGGCGTCGATGTCGCCGTCTCCGCGCGCCAGCAGAACGTGAATCTGCTCAGGCAACGGATCGCCGAACTGGAAGCGCAACTGGCGCAACAGGCCGCTAAAGCCTAGTTTCACCTGCGGTCGGCCCAAGTGCCGGCCGGGCAATCGGCTCTGACGCGTCGCAAGGCCGAGATGCATCCCGGAAAAGGGGCTTTGCCGTGCTAAAATCAGCCGGCTTTTTTCAGTAAAAGCGCCAGTAAAAACAAACCGCTATCCAGCGCTAAAAATCGAGACGCCCCGCAATGGAAAATCAGTTCGCCAAAGAAACCCTGCCCGTCAGTCTGGAAGAGGAAATGCGCCGTTCCTACCTCGATTACGCGATGAGCGTGATCGTGGGCCGCG
>JAIFLB010000005.1 GCA_020049245.1 Betaproteobacteria bacterium
GGAGAGTCCATTTGGGTTTTCAGCGCCGCGCGCAGTGCCAGACCAACTCGACCGGATTTGAACGGTTTGATGATGTATCCCATCGCCCCAAACCCGACCGCGTCGCGCACGGTATTCATCGTCGAATCTCCGGTAATCATCACCACACGAATCTCGGGATAAGTCGCCCGGATGCTTTTCAAGACATCGATACCCGACATGCCCGGCATGTTGACGTCCAGACAAACCAGATCAGGCCGAGTCCGTTCAAGGCACACCATCGCGCTCTGGCCATCCCGCGCCTCACCGGCAACGTCGAAACCTTCATCGCGCAGCAATGCCTTGAGGACTTCGCGGATCAACGTGTCGTCATCGACTACCAGGACACGCGGGCGTTTTGCGGTTGAATTCATTTTTGAGCAGACAAGTCAGGACACAGCGATTCTAAGACTCCAGTGAGTCCGTGTGGCGGGCTCATCGCGTTCACCCGGACATAAAAGTCTCCTCCACGCCCTGCTCCACCTTGCTTCTTGAAAGTCGAGAAGATGCAACGCATGCAACAGCACAAATCCAGGTAACGGCTTTCTTGAAATACTTTTGGCCAGACTGTTGACAAACCAAGTCTGATTTGGATATTGTGCACCGCAACATTGGTGCACTGCACAAATGACTTGTACTTGACTTGAACACCTCACTTGAACCCAGGAGAAACACCATGCAAAAGCAAATGATCGAAATGTTTGAAAAATCCACCGAAACCGCGATGGAATCGGTTCGCAAGATCGGCGAACTGAACCAGCGCACCTTCGACAAGATGTTCCAGCAACAAGCCGAACTGGCCGCCTTCTTCATGGATGCCAGCGCTCGCAGCATGGAACTGATGACCAAGGCCAAAGGCTACCAGGACCTGATGGCTGGCCAGACCGCGCTGATGCGTGAATGTGGCGAGCGCGGCATCAGCGCCGTTCGCACCAGCATCGACTTCGCCAACGAGTCTTCAACCGAATACAGCAAGCTGGCGCAGGAAAGCTTCAAGGTTGCGCAAGAGCAAGCCGCTCAAGCCACTTCCAGCCTGCAAGCCAACGTCTGATCTTCTCGTACCGAGCTCCTTCAACGCCCGCTAGGTCATAGACCTGCCGGGCGTTTTTTTGGGCTTGGGAAGTTTTGTTGGATTACAGCGCCAAGCGGAGGTGGCGCTCAACGGTTAGATGATTGCGCTACCGGCAAGGCAAAGCTGAATACAGCGCCGTGGCCAGCGATCTCTTCCAGATGGATGCTGCTGCCATGCAGGTTGAGGATGCGCTTGACGATGAGCAAACCAAGGCCGCCGGAAGTGCGGCCGCGTACATCGCTGACCGGCGAGGGGCGTTCAAACAGCAGATCGCGTTTATCGGCAGGAATACCACTGCCGGTGTCGAGCACGCGCACTCGCACCCCGGCATCCTCGACACTGGCCTCCACTTGAATCCGGCCCTGCGCCGGGGTGTGGCGCAGGGCGTTATCAATCAGGTTGGTCAGCACCCGTTCGATCAGGCCAATATCGGCTTTCACCGCAGGCAGCCGGGTGTCGACGCTGGCGCTCAACGTTACCTGGCGTTGCGCTGCGGACAGTTCGAATTTCTGCAGCACATCCTGGACCAGTTCGGCCAGCGCAAAGATCTCGGTCTGCGGCTTGACCACCTCGCACTCCAGTTTGGCCAGTTCAAACAACTCCTGCGCCAGTTTGCTGACCTTGCGGCTATGACGCACGGCGACATCCAGATAACGCTCGCGTTCTGACACGGGCAGGCTGTCCGCCTTCAACTGTAGCGTCTCCAGATAGCCTTGCAGCGAAGTCAGCGGCGTGCGCAAGTCATGCGAGATATTGGCAACCATTTCTCGCCGCAACTGATCCTGGCGCCGCAACTCGCCGACTTGCGCCTCGATGCGCGCGGCCATGGCATGGAATGCACGGTCGAGGGTACCGATTTCATCTGGACTGCCATCGATGTTGCTGCTCGCGCTTGCCTCACCAGGCACGCGAGCTGAACCATTCTGCAGCGCGACGACCTGCCGGGTCAGGCGGCGCAGGCGTCGGCTGATCAGTCCGAATGCCGCCAGGCCGGTCACCAAGGTCAGCAACATCAATCCCAGCGTCAGCCAGGCTGCGGCGATGAAGGACCGGCTGGCCCAGACATCGGCGACGAGCTGGTCATATGCTTCACCGGCCAGCACGATGTAGAGATACCCCGCCACCACGTTGCCCTGCGTCAACGCCGCCGCAGTGAAAATCTTGCCGCCGGCATCACTGCGTGGATCGTCGCCCAGGATCGGAAACGCGCGGCCGGCGAGAAAATCATGGATCGGCGCCAGATCTACCCATTGCCGCTTGACCCGGCCTTCCGGCGCGACATGCGCGTCGATATAGCCATCCTTGCGCAACAGATAGACCTCGATGCCCGGATTGACCACCATCAGCATATGAAACAACTCATCCACTGCGGGCCGATTCAATTTCAGATCAAGCACCAGATTGGTATGGCCGGCGATGTGGCCGGCCAGGTCTTTCGACAGCCGCTGCAGCACTTCCTGCTGGTGGCGCGCGCTCACATCCAGATAAACCCAGGTGGCCAGGCCACCTGAGAGCAGCGTCAGCAGGGCGAAAAACAGCGCGATGCGACCATATAAAGTTCGGATCATGCGGTTGCTGCCTCCACGCCATCCGGCGTGAATTTGTAGCCGATTCCCCAGACGGTGCGTATCAGCACCGGCCGCGCCGGGTCCGGCTCGATCTTGTTACGCAGACGATTGATGTGGGTGTTGACGGTGTGCTCATAACCTTCGTGGCTGTAGCCCCAGACCTGGTTCAGCAGATCGAGGCGGCTGAACACCCGGCCGGGGTGATGGGCAAAGAAAAACAGCAGGTCGAATTCACGCGCGGTGAGGTCAATGCGCTGGCGATTCAGACGGGCTTCCCGCGCAACCGGGTCGATGCTGAGACCGCCTTGTTCGATCAGACCGGCATCCTGGCGCGCGGCCTTGCCCAGTGCATCGACCCGGCGAAACAGCGCCTTGACTCGGGCGATCAGTTCCAGCACCGAAAACGGTTTGGTGACGTAGTCGTCAGCGCCCAGTTCCAGCCCCAACACTTTCTGAGTCTCGGCGGATTTGGCGCTGATGATGATGATCGGCGTATAGCGCGGCATGGCGCGAACCTGCCGGCAGACTTCCAGACCATCGATGCCAGGCAACATCAGGTCCAGGATCAGGGCATCGAAGGAACGGCCAGCAGCCGAGCCGGACCGCAGGCGCGCAAGCCCGGTCTCGCCGTCCGCCGCCAAATCCACCTGATAGCCCTCGTCAGCCAGATTCAAACGCACCAACTCGGCGATGTCGGCATCGTCTTCGACAACCAGTATGTGCCGACGGCCAACGCCAGGTTCGTTATCCATTTTCTTGATCGGTTTCATTGTTGGATCTGTCTTTCAGACGCCTGATCATGGCTCAAATTTCAGATAGAACAAGTCAAATATTGTTTAACTCTGCGTGAGGATCGCGTGACCGGAACAACTCAACAATGATCCAGCCTGAACGATTCAAGGCGCCCCATCACTGATCTTGGAGAACTCACCATGTCCACACGTTTCTTGCTTGCCAGCCTCGTATTGTCATCTCTCACCATCACGGCCCAGGCCGCGCCTGTCCAGGTCAAAGTGACCGTCGAAAATTTATCACCGGTCAACAGCGTGGCAATCGCGCCGTTGCGCTTGGGCTTCCATAGCGGCACTTTTGATGCCTTCAACATCGGCCAGACCGCCGGCGCGGAAATCATCGCAATCGCCGAAGGCGGCAGCGATGCGCTGTGGAATCCGGCTTTCCAGGCCGCAGATCCCACCGCGGTGGTCGGTTCGGTGTTGCCAGCCGGGATTATTCACGGGGAAACCTCCTCCGCGACATTCATGGTCGATCCGAGCGTCAACCGATACTTCTCCTTTGCCGCCATGGTGGTGCCCAGCAATGATTTCTTTATCGGTAACGATGACCCGACAGAGTATGAATTGTTCGACGCCACCGGCAACCTGAAGCTCACCAGCATCACCCAGAAAAGCCGCGATATCTGGGATGCCGGTTCGGAAGTCCATGACCCTCTGGCAGCGGCATTCATCAGCGGCGCCACCAATGGCAACCGCGCCAACCAGAATTCCGTAGTGGCGTTCAACTTCGCCGAATTCAGCGCCTACAACGGACTGACCACGGCGCGCGGCTATACCTTTGACAGCCAACTCACCGCCGATTCGGATGTCTACAAGATTTCCTTCGAGGTCACCCCAGTGCCGGAACCTGAAACCTACGCCCTGCTGCTGGCCGGCCTGGGATTGGTCGGCTTGATGGCGCGCCGTCGAAACCTGAAAACGATTCACATCAGCTGACCCTTCTATCCGCGTACCACGTAGCCCGCTTTCCGCACACGGTAAAGCGGATTGCGGCTTACCCCGCCGAGATCAGACAAACGAACTCAAAATCGATTTCGGCCGGGGTTCCACCCATGTAACGCAGTTCATTCCACCACATACCGTTCGGCGGATATCTACTACGCTATCCAGTCTTCTACCGAATACAGCAAACTGACTCAGGAAAACTTCAAGGCTGCGCAAGAGCAAGCCGCTCAAGCCACTTCCAGCCTGCAAGCCAACACCTGATCGACGCACCAAGCTCTTTCAACGCCCGCCAGGTCATAGACCTACCGGGCGTTTTTTGTGGGGGTATCTGAAAATCAGCGTGAAATTTCAGCGCAAGTGGAAAGCGCACCAGACTGTTCATAACAGATTGCGCCTTTGATCCTGTCCTTCTTGGATGTATACAACGGGCCTGAAACTGCCCTTGGTCGAGACCTCAATTTACTTTCCGGGATATGGCCATTCCGCCACTCAGGACGAGAACATCATGTGGCAGCAGTCGGCCAGTTGCGGAAATTCCTCCTCACCCAACAGCTGACATTCAAAGGGCAGCTTCGCTTAGAAGCCTGCCGGATGACCTACGGAAGCAA
>JAIFLB010000058.1 GCA_020049245.1 Betaproteobacteria bacterium
CCCAATCGGCCTGGCGAAACGGCATTGGCGGCTGCAGGGCAAACTGGCGTTCAATCCGCGCTCGCCGCCGCTGGCTGGCCTCATCCGCCGTTGCCAGAGCGCCGGCAAAGTCGAGCTTGACTGAGCGTATCCGGGTCAGCGGACCAGGTGAGACGTTGATACGCAGCAAAGTGTCGGTTTCCGTGCGCGACATCGCGCTGTCGATCCTGGGTGAAAAATAGCCTTCCGTCGCCAGCAATTCGCGCGCGGTATCGAGACTTTTATCCCTTAGACGTAGCAGTTCTTCCTCACTCAACGCACCGCCCATCGAGCCGCCCAACGAACCTCCCATCGCCTCACCCAAACGTGCCGCCCGCGCCGCTTCAAGATGCAGCAACAACAGGGGCTTGAGTTCATCCGGGGCGTCGATCTCCAGCGTCAGCGCGTGACCAGAACCGGCGCCGATCAATGCAAGGAAGATAAGGATTAGTCGGCGCATGAAAACGGTGCAAGTTCGACCAGATCAATCCGGCTGGCACTGCGCCATCTGAGCTTCGATTTCCGCCAACAGGGTGGTCGAAGCAACCGGTTTCAACAACACTTTCCAACCCCGTGACGGCACGCTGCCGAGACTTTCCAGATGCAAAGTATCGAGAAACTGCATGCCATTGATGCCCGGCAGCCGAAAGTCGACAAAGTAAAAGTCTGCCTGCGTGATGCTCGGATCAGACAAGGCGTGCTCGGCGCTGCCGAATCGGGTGGCTTTGATGCCATTCACATCAAGCAAAACCCCCAGCGCCCTGGCGGCCATTTCATCGTCCTCGATGATCACCACCTGCAACCCGGCACTACTGTTCGCCCCCACTTCGGAAAGACATGCCTGGGCGACATCAATCCCTGTGGGCGACACCGACTGATCCGACTGAACCGACACTGCCGACACAAGCCGCTCAACCGCCAGCGGCACGCTGATCTCGAAGCGGGAACCGGTGCTCGGGCGGGAATAACAGCGAATCCGACAGTCCAGAATGCCTGCCAAACGTTTGACAATGGCAAGGCCAAGGCCGAGGCCCTGCGTCCTGTCGCGCTGCGGGTTACCGATCTGGACGTACTCATCGAACACCGATTCGATCAGGTTGGGCGCGATACCGATGCCGGTATCCCAGACCTGAATCAGGGCATGGCTGCCGCGACGACGGAAGCCAACCAGCACACCGCCGGTTTGGGTGTACTTGATGGCGTTGTCGATGATGTTGCGGAGCAGGCTGTAGAGCAGCTTGGCATCGGTGAACAGTTTCAGTTCGTTGGTCGGGAAGAAGAACTTGAAGCGCAAACCCTTGGCCATTGCCAAGGGCGCAAACTCCGCTTCAATTTGGCTCAGCAGAACATCCGCGCCAACGATTTGAGGATGCGGCTGCACCTGGCCTCCGTCCAGCCGCGAAACATCGAGCAATGCGTTCAGGATATCCGCCAAACTGCGGCTCGACAGCGTCAGATAGTTGGCAATGCGGCGCTGCTCGTCATTCAACGGCGAGCTGGCCAAGGTTTCCAGAAACAGACGCATGGCATGGATCGGCTGCCGCAGATCGTGGCTGGCGGCGGCGAGAAAGCGGGTCTTGGCGGCATTCGCCCTATCCGCCGAATCCTTCGCCGCGAGGAGTTCCGCTGTTCGCTTTGCAACCAGGTCTTCCAGTTCTTCATGTTGTCTTTGCAGCAAAGACCTGCTGGCTCCAACCTCGGCCAGCAAGGCGTTGAAATTGCGCACCAGGTCACCAATCTCGTTGTCCGCGATGGGAATTTCACGCGGCGTGAAATCATGCTGCAGACGCGCATCGTTCGCCGCTTCCTCCAGCATACGAACCGGCAGGATGATGCGATTGAGAAAACGCATGGCCAGCACCAGGGCGAATCCGCCCGCAATGAAGGCAATTAAAAATGTGCTCGCAATGGAAGTGAAATAGCTCTGCCAATAGCTGCCAAGCTGCGCCTTGATAAAGATGCTGCCAACCTGTGCGGCGTCAACCACGATCGGCAACTGCATCGTGGCGGTATCGGCCAGCAACGCGATCTGGCTTGGCGGTGAGGCGCTTGGGGGTGCGTTGATGACGGGCACACTGGCGGGAAGCTGCTTTGCATCGCCATAAACGGCAAGGCGCACGCCGGCGTCGGTGAACAGCGCGGCGGCTTCGACTTCCGGGTAAGCCTCGAACATGCGCAACACGGTTTTCGCAACTCGCTGGTCCTTGAACACGACCGCCGCGCTGGCAGCCGTTCCCGCCGCATTGGCGGCGCTCGACAAATTTCGCTGGATGTCCTCGCGCAAACTGTCCAGCCGCAACACCGCATTGCTCAGCAGCCCAAGCACGATGCCGATCAGAATCGCCGCAACGATCAGTCTGGCGAGCGGATAACGGATCGAGCGACGATCGAAGAAGGAACGCTGAGCGGAACGGCTATTCAACCTTGATTCCTCTGTTGAACGAGTCCGAGTGTGGGCCTGCCAGGTTGGCTGGCAAGGCGCGACGACGCGCGGGGCCGCTCCCCGCAAGGAGGAGCAACGCGGCCAGACGACATGGCAGACCCGCAATCGGACTCGTAGCGGGGCAATCTGATTGGTGAATGTGACCGGAGGCGCTAACGCTTGTATTCATGGGACGTCTCGAAGGCGAGAAGCGGTCAACAGAGGATTCAAGGTTCATGAACATTGCGCGCCAGACGCAACATTTGCGGCGAAAAATGGAAACCTGCGCGTTGTGCCTGGGCAAGGTTGATATCAAACCGGATGCCATCATCCTGCCGCACGATTTCGATCATCCCGTCTTCCTCGGCAAAACCGGCATAGGAGCTGACCGTCAGCGCACCACGCAACGCCGGATGTGGCGCCAGCGCGTTCCAGCGCTGGCGTGAATCGACGTAAAGTACCTGGCAGTCGCCATTGCGCAGCGCGAAATCGATGACACGCAATTCATGCCCCGCCACCTTGCGACCGGAAAGCGCGGCCAAAGCTTCCGCCTGGCGGTTGTCGCGGACACCGATACAAACCTGGATGACGCCTGATTTGTCGACGCCCTGGCCGGGAAATTCAGTGAACTTGAGGAAGTTGAACAGCATCGCGCTGCGCATCGACTGCTCGCCGGGCACTTCATCGGCGGCGGCGGGCCGAAGCATGCTCAAGCCCATGCCAAGCATGATTAAGGCAATCCAGCGAAAGCGCTTCATGAGACCGGACATGCCTAGAACGCGTACTTTGCTTCCAGGTAGAAACTCCGTTCAGGCAACGGCAAACCATCCAGGAGCGGCGCGCTGAGCTCGCGTGCATCCTCATCAAACAGGTTCCTGATGGAAGCCGAAAAATCCCAATGCTTGTGTGCCGAATAGTGCAGCGTGGTATCAACCAGGTTGTATGCGCTCAATCCAGCCCGCTTGCCGATCATGTTGGCCTGCAGGTTCCAGCTCCATCCGGGCGAAAAAGCCCAATCTGCGCGCAAATAGGCCTTGTCTCGCGGCACTGAACTGGGAAAGGTTGCATCCGATTCTTCGATATGCGCCAGGTTGCCGGCCAGCTGAAATGTCCTGGATGCCTGCCACTGCGCTTCCAGTTCAATCCCGCGCGAAGTGCGATTGCCGACGTTCTGGAACTGAAACTGGGTTGAGGCATCGTTCGCGATCAGGTTCGATTGCTCGAATCGATAGAGGACGAGCCCGAGCTTGAAATCCTTTGCCGCCGCATATTGGAATGACAAATCCAAGGTATTCGAGCGTTCCGGGGTCAGGTTCGGATTCGGCGTGGTGGCCGCAGTTTGCGCATAAAGCTCGAGATAAGACGGCGCCCGGAAAGCCTTGCCATACATCAGCTTGGTGGTGAGCCGCTCCGAACTCTGCCAGACCAGCGCAACACGCGGGTTCAGGCTGCCACCGAAATCGGAGTAATGATCGTAGCGGGCGCCAGCGGTCAATTCCCAATCCGGCGCCAGGTTCCAGATATCCTGCAGGTAGAGGTAGCCGATCCGGCGCACTTTTTCGGGCGCGAAGGCATACGGCGTATTCGAAACATCGACCAATGGTCCGCCCGCCGCAAGTAGTGTTCCATTCGGTCCGATGCCGAAATTGACCTGTTGCTCGACCCGATACAAATCCTTGACACCATAACCGCCGCCCAAGCGGATGGCATGCTTTTGAATTCCGGTATACAGGCCGCTGATTTCGCCTCGCAGACCGCTTTCACTGGATTGCATATGGTTGAGCAGTCCGTCCGCATAAGTTCCGGTATTGAATACACCACAGTCGAGTCGGGTTCGGCGCTGCGTAGGCGAGAGAACCGGCGTGCAGGTATATGTTCCGCTTGGGCGCTCCTGAAATCCGTCGCCCGAGCTGTAGTCAAGGTGTGAATAGCGCAACTCGGCATTCAGCCCCCAATCCCGGCTGAAAGTCTCGTCGTTGAACAACAGCGCAACATCAAATCGGTTGTCGCGCGCATGGGTCAGCGGGTCCAGCACGCCGTCGCCAGACATTCCGGTTTCCAGATTGCGGTGGCCCATGTAGTCGGCCAGCAGGCGCCAGTTCTGTTTGGCCATGGAGAAACGAATATCCTGGCCTTGCCAGCCATAACCCGCTGTACCGCTTGCCGCCAAACCGTCCCTGGAGATGAAGGGATCGTGACCGTCAGTGCGCGAAAGTTCGGCGGTCAATCCAATGTCAAAGCCGTTCCACGTTCCGCCATGCCGCACCCAGCCCGCTTGCGTGTCGAAACTGCCCGCCCGCAAACCCGCCTCGGACTGTTCAATGCGGCCGGCGGTCCGGGTAATCACATTGATCACACCGGCGGAGGCATCCGAGCCGAACAATGCGGTACCCGGGCCGCGGATGATCTCGACGCGTTCGATCATGCTGGCCGGCAATCCCTTCCAGAAGGCGCCGGATGACCAGACCAGATCACGCATCGGCTCGCCATTCACCATCAGCAGCGTGTGGGTGCCTGCCGCGCCGCGAAACGTCACCTGCGGCCGGAATGCAAACAGATTGGCCCTGACATAGATGCCGGGCACGCTTTGCAGAATTTCCACCAGATTGGTCGCCCCGGTGGCCCGGATGTCTTTCGCTGTGATGACGGAAACCACGGAGGGCGCTTTCGACAGCGTCTGCTCGGTATTGGTGGAAATCCGGATCTTCAGCGTCAGCAGGTCTTCCATGCTCAGCGTCAGCAATCGATCGAGTTCCGTCTCGGCATGCGCCGGCGCGCTCAATGCCAGAAAGGCGACAAGCACCTGGGTTAACAACTGGGTCAGCAATTTGGCCAAGGTTCGAGTCTCTGCTGCTTTATTTTTCACGTCATGTTTCCCTGTTCAACGCACTACCTGCTTACGTTCGGATCATCGCCACCGCTCAACCGTCCCGCCGCCGCACCGCCGGCTGGTATTCACGCTGTTGTGAGTCGCCACTGACTTCCAGAATACGCACCTTCACCGTCTTGCCCTTCACCTTGCCCTCCGCCAG